>JAGXIB010000109.1 GCA_024635865.1 Flavobacteriales bacterium | reverse complement strand
TTAGGAGATACAGGAGAGAAAACTGGATTTTGGGTGGAGGAGTTTGCAGCTCCTTATTACAATTTACTAGATAAAGGAGTAAGTATAACGGTTGCCTCACCCAAAGGAGGTGAAGCTCCGATAGACCCAAGAAGTAAAGCTGAATCAAACCAAACTGAAGCTACAGAGCGTTTAAATAATGATAAGACAGCACAACAGATTATCGAGAACACATTAAAACTAGAAGGCTTAAAAGCAGAAGACTTTGACGCAGTCTTTTATCCAGGTGGACATGGTCCGCTTTGGGATCTTGCAGAAGATAACACTTCGGTTGCGCTGATTGAAGCTTTTATTTTACAGAATAAGCCAATGGCTTTTGTCTGTCATGCCCCAGGCGTCTTAAAAGAAGTGAAGAACGCTCAAGGAGAACCTTTTGTAAAAGGTAAAAAGGTAACTGCTTTTACAAATACCGAAGAAGAGGCGGTACAGTTGACTAGTGTTGTTCCTTTTTTAGTAGAAGATATGCTGAAAAATAAAGGTGGAATATTCTCTAAAGCACCGAATTGGAATGTAAACGTAGTTGAAGACGGGAATTTAATTACAGGACAAAACCCAGCTTCTTCTGGCAAAGCTGCTGATAAACTTTTTGAGTTACTGAACTGATTTTAAACCTGGGTTCCAAACAAAACAGGCTTAGAAAAAAGGGGGACTAAAGAACATCGTCTAATGTTCCAATTAGATCATTATAGAATTAGAAACTATTTAGATGCTTTAAGTTGAGTGAGACGAAAACTTAAAACGACTTTAATTAATCTGTGTTAACGACATTGAGATTATAGTAAGGTATCTTTATTGAAAAATAAAACAGAAGAAATGAATAAACAACATTTATTAACACCATATAACAAAAATATAAGCCTTAATAACAGAGTCGTTATGGCTCCTATGACTAGAAGTAGAGCAGATAACAAAGGAAATGTTCCAACCGATCAATTACAAGGGCTATATTACGAGCAACGTGCTTCAGCAGGTTTAATTATTACAGAAGGTTCTCAAGTATCTACTGATGCAGTAGGTTATATTAATACTCCAGGTATACATACCGATGAGCAAGTAGAGGGTTGGAAAAAAGTAACTAAACGAGTTCATGATAAAGGAGGGAAAATCTTTATCCAGTTGTGGCATGTAGGGCGTATGTCACATCCTGATTTTCATAATGGAGAATTACCATTGTCGTCTTCAGCTATAAATCCAAATGCTAAATCATATACTCCAGAAGGGTTTAAAGAGACTGTTACTCCTAAGGAAATGACTATCGAAGAAATTAAAACTACAGTTAAAGATTTTCAAAATGCTGCTGTAAATGCGGTAAAAGCAGGTTTCGATGGGGTCGAAATACATTCTTCTAATGGTTATTTGTTTCATCAATTCTTTAATGGAACTTCTAATGAAAGAACGGATGAATATGGTGGAAGTATTGAAAATAAAACGCGCTTCTTTTTTGAAGTTCTCGAAGCAATAAAAGAAGTGATTCCCGAAGAAAAAATTGGAGCTCGTTTTAACCCGTCATTAAACGGTGTATTTGGTATGACCATGGATGAAGATACGATCCCAACGTTTGAATATATCATTAAAAAATTGAATGATTATAATTTAGCATACGTGCATCTTTCAGAACCATTTACAGATGTTTCTGAAATACCATATGCTGTGACTGAAATTGCTAGGCATTTTCGTCCGTTATATAATGGAACATTAATTATTAATGCTGGTTTCGATCAAGAAAAAGGAAATAAAGTAATTGAAAAAGGGCATGCAGATTTAGTAGCTTTCGGTAAGCTTTACGTCTCAAATCCAGATTTAGTAGAACGTTTTGCAAACAACCTAGATTTAGCAGAATGGAATGAAGATACATTTTATACCACCGGAGCAGAAGGGTATACAGATTATCCAAAAGCAACTAAATAAAATCAGTTCACTTATATAATAATAAAACCTAGGGTCTAAATTTACTTTAGATGCTAGGTTTTGTTTTATCTGATAATCAGAACTATATAATTAGCATAGGCTAGAATAAAAAGCAAAAAAAATGTTTTCTTGTTCTTTATTCTTAATGACTATGATTATTGATTGAAGAGCTCTTATTATTGTGTTTTTTATTTTTGAAATTTTCATCTATTGTTTCTTTAACTGAAACATAAGTAAGCATTTCATCTCCAAAGTAAGGATTCTTAATTGTTAACTTAAGGCTTGAGATAAATAAAATATTTCTATTTAACTCTACTAAAGCAATTGAATCAAGTTCCCATCCTTTCTCAATAAATATTTCATTAATTGGTAGTTCAGTTAGATTGTTATATGGTTTATTTTTATCAAGCATATTTGTTCATTTATTTGTGTTTCTTGGACACATTATAAATATATGTTCATATTATTTGAAATACTCCCAAAATACTGAGGTTATTAATCTTAACATTATTTTATTATTACTTTTTGAAATTGTTGCTTATTATTGAGGTTAACTCCAATAAAATACATTCCTTTTGGTAGACTTGTAACTAGAACTTGAGAATTGCCTTTTTCAATTTTCACTATTTGTATCAACTTTCCTATTGAATTATATATGTGATATTCTTGATTAAAACTCTTATAAGTATCACTTAATATTGTAAAGTTTCCATTACTAGGATTAGGGAAAATTGAGAATTCTGATTCGAGTCCTTTTTGAGAAATTGATAAAGCTTTATCTCCAATATTAATATCATCTATGTATAGAAAGTTACCACCATCTGTGACATTCATAATTTTTATTGAAACATTAGATTCATTTTGATAGGATGATAAGTTAATTAAAGCTGATTTCCATTGTGAGGAATCAGGTATAAAAGGAGTTGTTTGAGTTGGGCCTGTTACTAAGCCAGAGTTAGACCTATAAAAAATTTGACTCCAAGTCGCTCCACAGTCAACAGAAAGTTGAACAATCATTTCATCTGTATATAATGAAACAGATTTTGCATATGCCCATTTAAACTTCATATATGGAGTTGAACCATTTGATGATAAATCTAAAGGAGGTAAAAGAACTTCATCTATTGTACCATAATTTGTGCTATTCAAATTATCTAAGCTTATCGAATGAATAGGACTTACAAAAGCATTCGAATCTAGTTCCCAACTTATTTCACCATCTGGATTATTTATAGTAATACCGTTTGGAGGAAATATTCCAGACTCAAAGTTCTCTTGAAAGGGTAATGATTGTCCAGTTCCAGGTTGGGTAACTGTTACAAAATTGCTTAAACTTATTGAGTCAGTATTAACACCGTCTGTTATTACCAATTTCACATCAAAACTACCTAATGTACTATAAGATACTTGAGGGTTTTGACTGGTTGAAGTACTAGGAGTGCCACCATTAAAATACCATTGCCAAGACGTAGGGTAATTTAAGGAAATATCAACAAAATTAACACTATTATTTATACAGATTTCAGGATTTAAAGAAGTAAAGTTTGCAGTTACACCACAAACAATAGGCGTTGTATATAAAGAATCGCAACCAGTGGCAACTAAATTTGATTGAGACCAAATAACAGGTCTAAGATTATTAAGTGTAGAATGCATTCTATCAGCTTGACCACTTGAAAACATGTTGCTACAAGTTTCGCTTGTATAATCCATATAATTCTCAATTTGATCTGGTAAGTCAGGAGAATCATTATTACAAGAGTTAGAAATAGAACAGCCAAAATTTGCTGTAGATACAGGTGGAGTATCGCACACATAATCACCATCTAAACATAAATCATTACCACAACTATTATTAAAAGTATGATAAATACCTAACCAGTGACCTACTTCATGTGTCCCTGTTCTACCTAAAGAAGAAGCTGCTGAACCAATAGTGCCAAAATAATTATGTCTTACGACAAGACCATCTTCATCAGCTGGACCTCCAGGAAAAGAAGAGTAACCTAGAGTACCTCCAGGTATTGATTTTACTATATAAATGTTTAAATATTTTTCATTATCCCAAAAGCTTATTTGCTTCAATAGAGGTCTTTCATAAGTTTTGTGATTAGTTAAAGAAGATTTAATACGAACAATACCATTTGTACAATTTCCATTCGGGTCTTTTTTAGCTAAGCAGAATCTAATATCTGTATCAACTCCATTACCATAACCATTTGTACCTATCATTCTACCAAAGTCTTCATTCAGTACAGTAATTTCACTTTCTATTTGAGCGTCTGAAATGTTTTCAACACCTCCCAAATGAAAAACATGAACAACAACAGGAATTAATCTTAGATCATGATTAGATTTTTGATCAAAAACACCTTGCTGTATTATCTTTTCTACTTTATTTAACTTAGGATTATTAACTAATCGGTCAAATGCACATGGCTCTGCGATATGTTGACTTGAAATGTTCAAGCTTATCAATATAAGTGCAAGTAATATTAGATTATTTATATTCATACTAATTAATGATTATGTCCACTCATGGGACTATTATTTATTTTTGTTTTGATTACTTTATTTTTATAATTTTCATCTATTGTTTCTTTAACTGAACCACAAGTAAGCATTTCATCTCCAAAGTAAGGGTTTTTAATTGCTTCTTCTTTGCTTAACCAAAAGCCACCATCACTTCCTGCCATTGGACAAAATTGCATGTAGAAGGTACCTTTCTCAACTCCAAAAGTTTTGGTAGAAGAGATAATAGCATTAGAAAGAGAACTAAAGGCTTCTTTTTGTTCAGAGAGTTTTTTTGTGTTAATAATCTGATGAGTACTTTCAGTGATTAATTTTACTTTACTCATCCAATAGACATGAGGTTCTCCTTTTAACAATTTCATATCTACTTTACTTAAACTTTTAATTAGTAATCTAGCTTTTGCAGTGGCTTCAGTTACATTACTATTCACCAAGGCATCTTTGATTGTGATGTAATTCTCTAAAACACTGTTTAATTGTATTTTGAATTTGCTAGGAGTAGCCAAAGTAAAATCAGGTAAACTATTTGAAGTTTCTTTATTAGCGATTAAATTTCTATTCATCATACTAGATTGATTGTTTAACTGTGCAGAAGCATCTATAACAAAAGCTCCATTAGTGACCAATTCGTCTCCATTATTTAGTCCATCTAAAATAGCGTAGTTTGTCCCGCTAGATTTCCCAAGAGTAACTTCTCTAAATTCAAAAGAGGGTATTTCTAAGTCAGGAAGTTTAACATAAACGACAGATTTTTCTCCAGTCCATAATACAGCAGATTTTGGGACTAGAATTGACTCTTTAGTACTACTTTTTACATTAATATTTCCTTCTATAAACATTTCGGGTTTTAACAGGTTATTTTTATTATTTACGGTGGTTCTAATGATTGCTGTTCTAGTGTTAGGATTAATAACTGGATCTATAAAATTAATGGTTGATGTCATTGTTTTATTTGGAAGTGCAGGAGTAGTAAAGCTAATTTTATTCCCCATTTTTATACTTCCTAAATCGGTCTCATAAACATCAAAAACTGCCCATAATTGATTCAGGTTCTGAATGTCAAAAAGTACTTCTCCTTCTTTTAAGTAGTCACCTACAGAAACTTTTTTATTTAACACTACACCAGAAAAATCGGCATAGATATTAAATGATTCAATAATGGTTTCTGACGAAATGATGGATTGAATTTGTTCATTTGTAATTTTCCAAAATTTCAATTTATTAACTGTAGCTTCATATAGTTTAGGGTTTTCATTTTTAACTTTATAAGCTTCAAGTAATTCCTTTTGAGCGGTAATTAGTCTAGGAGAGTATACAGCTGCTACCTTTTGTCCTCTACTTACTTTCTCTCCAGTATAACTAATGAAAAGTTTTTCGATTCTACCTGAAATATGCGAAACGATACTAGCAGAATTGGTCTCATCTGCTTTTATTTTTCCTGATAATTTTAATCCTTCAAGATCGACATTTCCTGTCCCTACAACTGTTGTTTGAATATTTGCGATTTTTACAGCATCGTCTGTCATTTCAAAGACTAATGAATTTGCACTTTTAGCTCCATCTAATAATATTAGGTCCATGCCACATATTGGACAGTCTCCTGGTTCTGGGAGACGAATTTGAGGATGCATAGAGCAAGTCCAGATTTCCTCTGAAATGACTTCTTTAGTTGCTTTTTCCTTAATCGAATTTCCAAAGATAAGGGCTCCTAATATTAATCCTAAAACTAATATTGCTACGTATGTAATATATTTCTTCATAATTTAATTCTTTATAGATTGTGTTCTTAATCGTAAAGCATTTGCAATAACTGACACTGAACTAAAACTCATTGCTAATGCAGCAATCATTGGAGAAAGTAATAATCCAAAAACAGGATAAAGTACACCAGCTGCTATTGGTATCCCAATTACATTATAGGCTAACGCAAAAAATAAATTTTGTTTAATATTGCTCATTACTTTATTACTTAATACTCTTGCTTTTACAATCCCATGCAAATCTCCTTTTACAAGCGTAATAGCCGAACTTTCTATCGCTACATCTGTTCCTGTTCCCATGGCAATGCCCACATCTGCTAAAGCCAAGGCAGGAGC
>JAGXIB010000108.1 GCA_024635865.1 Flavobacteriales bacterium | reverse complement strand
TACAGATGAAATGGTTAATGAGTATTTGGAGCATCATAGAAAGCCCAATAATGGAGGTGATTCAAATTTCATCCTTGAGTAATTTAGACTTTCAGTCGTTCAGAAAACTATGGCACTTTCAGTCCATAGTGGTTTATTTATTAATTCTAGCTTTATTTATTTTAACAGAATATTTTTTAATTAATAATGCGCTTTTGTCGAGTACAATTTTTGAATTTTCATTAATTGAAATAATAAATATTGGACTAACTGAAGTTTCGTCTAACAGAATTGGGTTTTTAATTGCTCTGTTGGCACTGTTAGTCTCTACAGCATTTATTTTCTTTAAATCAAACAAGTTAAATCAAACAAAAATAGCGAACTGGAGCGGTCTCCTGTATCTAATTTTAGGAGTAGTTTCTTTAATAAATAGGGAGCATACATTTAAGTCATTGGCTTACTTTAATAGTTACAATCATTTTTTGTTGGGGAACTCAAAACCAGTATTCTTAATGAAAACTTATTATGAGAGCTTGGAGTTAGACACCTTTAGCACTCAGCAAGAAATAAAGGAAGAGGTTATTAAGTTTCAAGCGAATTCATTAGCTAAAAATTATAATTCGCTCGATTATCCATTGCTGAATAACTCTGAATATGAAAATGTATTGGGGAGTTATTTTAAAATAGGAGCTACTAAACCAAATATTGTTATCATTATCTCTGAAAGCTTATCAGCTTCTTTTTCTGGGAATAATTTATCTATAAAAAACAGCTTAACCCCTTTTACAGATAGTTTAGCGAATAATGGTTTAAGTTGGAATAATTTTTTTTCTAATGCAGAACGCTCTTACGGGGTCTTACCTAATTTGCTCGCTTCACTTCCATCTGGAACTGCCGCTAGGGGCTTTATTAATATGGATAAAGGCGCGACCAATAACTTAAGGTATCCTAAGCATAATAATTTGATTAAAATTTTAAATAACAACGATTACAAAACCTCCTATTTTTATGGAGGTGCTGGTAATTTTGACCATGTAGCAGAGTACATGTCTCAAATTGAAATAAATAATTGTATTACAATAGAAAAATTTGATACGACAAAATATTATATGGATTTATACGCTCGATCAAAACAAGCATGGGGATATAAAGATGGAGATTTGTATAATCAGGGGTTAGATATTATGGATACGATTAAAAGTCCGTATTTAAGTATATTTCAAACGCTAAGCAATCATACTCCTTTTAATTTGTCTGATGACATCTATTATACAGAAGAATATTTAAAAGCAAAGCTAGAATCATTAGGGTTGAATGCTGAAGAGGTAAAAAAAATAGATCAAAATATATTGAGTTCAATCTTTTATGCAGATGATGCTTTAAAGTCTTTTTTTAAACGAATAAAGCAAAGAGAAGATTATGAGAATACTATTTTTATTATAACAGGAGATCATGCTATAGATTTGAACTTAGCCGATCATGTTTTTGAGAATTATCACATTCCCTTTATTATTTACTCTCCTTTATTGAAAAAGACAGGTCAATTTAACTCATTAAGTTCACATGTAGATGTTTTACCCTCCTTATTGTCTTTATTGAAAAACAATTACAATGTAGATAGACCAATAGCTAACCACTGGATAGGAGAAGGGTTAAAGACTGATTCTTTATTTAAATCCAATCAGTTTACTCCATTATGCATTAGCGCTTCTGATATGCCAAACATTATTATAAAAGAAAACGTTTTATTTGCTGGAGGTGTTTATCAGCTCAATGAAAATTTAGGGATTACTGAAGTGAATGATACTTCTAAAATAATCGATTTCATGAATCAGGTAGAAACTTATCGGAAGATTAATAATCATGTTTGTAAAAACAACTTAATTGACGATTAAAACTTACCTAATCCCCTCTTTAGTTAACCAACGTTGATATTCTTTTGCATAAGCATTGTGTTGATTCAATGTCTTAGAAAAGTTATGATATCCGCTGTATTCTGGCTTAGCACACATATAGAAATAATCATGTTTTTCGTAGTTTAAAACGGCATCAATTGTTCTAGGTTCTGGCAAAGCAATTGGTCCTGGAGGTAAACCAGCATTTCTATAGGTATTATATGGAGAATCTACTTCTAAGTGTTTATATAATAAACGCTTTATCGAAGGGTCTCCTAAAGCAAACTTAACAGTAGGATCAGCTTGTAATAACCAGCTATTTTTTAAACGGTTTATATATAAACCAGCTATTTTTGCTTGCTCGTCAAATTTTACTTTTTGTTCTTCATAAACAATAGATGCAAGTATTGTAATTTCAGATTGACTCATATTTAACTCTTTTGCTTTAGCTAATCGTTCAGTATTCCAAAACTTTTTATATTCTTTTGCCATTTTCACCATTAATTCATCTACAGTAATATTATAATAGACCTCATAAGTATCAGGAATAAATAAGCTAATAAAAGTATTAGAGTTAAACCCATATTTTTGGTGAATTGCCTCATTATTGAAGGCTTCAATTAATGTTATTGAATCTAAAGCAATAGATTCAGCCATTTTCCCAGCTAAACCTTCTATATTTCTAACGCTACCAAAAGTTAAATTAACTATTCTTCTTTGATTGCGCATTAAATATAGTTGATTAACTAATTGATTGTTGGTCCATTCTTTTTTCAAAGTAATCATCCCTTCATTTAAAGAGATTGTATCGTAATTTTTAAACTTAACAATTAAATCAAAAGCTTCTTTATCTTTTATAATTGTTTTATTTTTCAAAAAAGTACCTAAATCGCTAAATAAAATAGGAGATTCAATGTTGATATTCTTGCTTTTACTTTCAAAAGCAATGTTATCCATGTCTTTTACCTGATAAACTCTAAAGTAGGGATAACCCAGAAAAACTAACACCAAAAAAATGATGACTAATGAGGCAAGTATTACTTTTTTCATTTTAATTAAATAGTTTCTTGTGGACTAAAATCGAACTTATCTGGACTTACGATATTAGTCTTAACAGCAAACATTACTATTCCAGCAGTATTGCCTATTCCTAACTTACGCATTATATTTTTTCTATGAGTATTCACAGTATGGTTACTAATATGAAGAACAACAGCTACTTGAGCATTCGTATACCCTTCAGCAATTAATTTTACAACATCTAATTCACGATCAGATAAAGTAACAGGTGCACAGTTCAGTGTTTCATCATTTTTTTCTATTTCCTTACCTTTTGCTTTAAGGACTTCTAAAACTTCACCACAAAAAAAATGTTTGTTATTTGCTGTTTCTATTACAGATTCTAAAATTTCAAGTGTAGGACAATCCTTTTTTATATGACTAATTAATCCATTTGATAAGGCAGAATTTACTACTTTTTTAGAAGGGTTATGAGTAATGCCTATTAGTCTAATGTGATTATTTTTAAGTTTAACTTTAGAAATAGATGACAAGCTAAAGCCTTTAGAAGTATAATCTATTAAGACAACATTAGGTTTGTATTGTTCGATAGCGGCATATAAATCTTCTGAGTTTTCTACATCAGAGCAAACCGAAATACTTTTCGATTGGTTAAGTATATGTCGTAATCCTAATCGAACAATATCACTTCCATCCGCTATTAAAACTGAAATTTTCATAAAGTCTCTACGAAAATACAAATATGAATATAAAATAATGGTTTTTTGGATGACTATATTTAAGATGAATGTTATTTTTGTACTATAGTTGTTTTGTAGAAAATTACTTAATCTTAAATTAAATAGTTAAATGGCCATTGATTTTAATAATACAGAAGTAGCATTTAAAGGAAAATCATCTTTTCAACTGCAGAAAGCTTACTATCTTTTCAAGATCGTAAGTATTGGAGTGTTGGTTTCAATTGCGAGTGTACTTACTAGAATAGCTTTAGCATTGAGGTTGCCTATTAATTACCTAATAAAAAAGACCATTTTCCAGCAATTTTGTGGAGGAGAGTACATAAAAGATTGTGATACTACTATACAGGAGTTATCTGATTATAATATTGGAACAATACTAGACTACTCTGTGGAAGGTAAAAACTCAAATGATGATTTAGATGCTACCACAGAAGAAATAATAAAAACGATAGAAAAAGCTAAAAGTAATGAAGCAATACCTTTTGCTGTATTTAAACCTACTGGAGTTTCTAAATTTTCTATATTAGAAAAAGCAAATGAGGGAGTCGGTAAATTAACAGGGCAGGATTTATTAGAGTATAAAAAGGTCTTCGAGCGGTTTGATCAAATTTGTAAACGAGCATTTGATTTACAAGTACCAGTCTTCATAGATGCAGAGGATAGTTGGATTCAGGATGCTATTGATCATCTAGTCGAACAAATGATGGAGCGTTATAACCAAGAAGAAATCTATGTTTATAACACCTTACAAATGTACCGTTGGGATCGATTAGATTATTTGAAATCTATTCATAAAGTTTCTAAAGAGAAAGGGTACAAGATAGGAGTGAAATTGGTTCGTGGAGCTTATATGGAAAAAGAAAGAGAACGGGCTGAAGAGAAAGGATACAAGAGCCCAATACAACTGAGCAAGTTAGATACTGATAAAGATTATGATTTAGCTCTAGAATACTGTCTTGAAAACATTAATGACTTTGCCTTGTGTGCAGGGTCGCACAACGAAGAAAGTAATATGTATTTAGCTAGTTTAATGGAGGAAAAAGGAATAGACAAGTCTGATAAAAGGGTCTTTTTTGCTCAACTATTAGGGATGAGTGATCACATTAGTTTTAATTTAGCAAATGAAAATTATAATGTTGCTAAATACGTGCCTTATGGCCCAATAAAAGAAGTACTACCTTATTTGATAAGAAGGGCTGAGGAAAATACATCCGTTTCTGGTCAGACGGGTAGAGAATTATCTCTAATTGTAAAGGAAATAAATAGAAGGCGGACAAAATAAGACGAGTTAGTATAAACCTTACTTTTAATAAAAAAAGAAGTCTAAAGAAAGCAAACACTTTTTTACTATTACATTTGACCCAATGAAGAATTTAAAATTAATTTTATCCGACGATGGTTCCCATACTTTATATAGAGAAGACATTAATGAAAACTATCATTCTACACATGGT
Organism: Flavobacteriales bacterium; assembly: GCA_024635865.1. Taxonomy (GTDB): domain Bacteria; phylum Bacteroidota; class Bacteroidia; order Flavobacteriales_D; family Parvicellaceae; genus S010-51. The sequence continues at coordinate 22,478 of JAGXIB010000108.1, read as the reverse complement.
GCAATTCAAGAAGCAGAGCATGTCTTCATTCAGTCTGGTTTAGTTCCTCTTGTTGGGACTAAAAATTTAATGACAATTTTAGAGATGGGTTTTGGAACAGGGTTGAATACTTTGCTAACAGCAAATTATGCTCATTTAGTTAAGCAGCAAATCCATTACATTGGTCTAGAGGCTTATCCAGTAGAGTCAGATTTAATCAAGCAATTAAACTACCCAGAACAAATTGGAGGAATGAGTCAAAAGCACTTTGATAAAATTCATGAAGCTAAATGGGGTGGGATAGGAGTCGTTAATAATTTTTTAACGCTTCAGAAAATGGAGCAAAAGTTAGAAGATTTTATGCCACGTAAAGGAATAGATTTAGTCTTTTTCGACGCCTTTGCTCCTCAGGTTCAGTCAGAGGTTTGGGACATTAATTTATTTGATAAACTTTTTAACTACATGAACTCTAATAGTATTTTAGTCACTTACTGTGCTAAAGGACAAGTAAGAAGAGATTTAGAGTCAGTTGGTTTTATAGTTGAGCGTTTAGAAGGTCCTCCAGGAAAACGCGAAATGATAAGAGCGACTAAAAAGTAATTTATTTTACTCTTAATTTGAAGTAAATTATTAATAAAATACCACCCAACGCAATAAAGACCCAAGCAATTAGCCAAAGTATTTTATCATCACTTTTATTAGTGTTTTTTATGGATGTTTTATTGATGACCCTATCTTTTTTGATTTCTTTAGGGATGAGTTCAAATTTTGGGATTAAAATTAAGGTGTCTATCGTTGAGATAAGAATAGTGTCGGTATTTAAAGAAGCATTTCCCCATCCTTTAAAGGTGTAGCCAGAGTCGGGAATGACCGATAAAGGTAAGGGGATGTTTTTGTAATAGATTCCATCAAAAGGTAGTTTTATCCCATAATTACTATTTATTTTTACTGTTCCATTTTCTCCTTTTATTTTCAAGTAATATGTTCCATCATTAGACAATGTCCTTGTGATTTCTTCCCTCGCAATTTGGGGTCTTTTTTTTGCGAAAAATCGAAAGCTAGCTACTTTCTTTAACCACTTTTCCATAGGAATTGGAACATTTCTTAAGTGACTAGCAATTTCTGATTTTGAACGTGGTAACTCATCTTTGTAAATTTCCTCGAATCGATTAACAGCAGCAATAATAGTATCTGTATGTAGAGCAGTATTCATTAGATGAGCATATTGATTAATAAAATCATTTTTAAAAGCTGAATACTCCATTAATTTTCTAAGATAAATAGTGCTCCAAGTATTATTATACCAATTTGTTTGTGTTGGACTTAGGCATTTTGCTAAATAGTCTTTGTCAACACCACTATAACTCAGGTCGGTATCGTATAAAATCATCCTAAACTTACTATCTAAGTCGGTAGAGTTCCAATAACGAATGTTTCCTCTAGAATCCAAATTATTTATGAAAATCTGAAAAACTCTGTAATTAATATAATTTCTAGTATCTAAATATTCTTGGGCTTTAACATAGGAAATACTATCCATTGTATCCAATTTAAAAAACCAATCATACATTTCTTTGTATTTAGCTCTGTTTCCATGTTGCGTTACCCAACGTCCCATAATGATACTGCTGCTGTCTTTATTTGCTCCATGGTTATAGTATAAATAGTGTTTGTTAATTTTCTCACGTAAATTATAAAGGCCCCAATATTCTCCATTAATATACATTCTTACTTGTTGGTAAGCCATATAATCTAGGCCTAAATTTCTTACTAAGTAGGCATTTAAAACATCTTTAAATCGTGTATTGTTATAGTCATTTCCCGAGGTTCGAATAACTAATTGTTTATATTCAGTAATATTGGGTTTTTGATTAAAAAATGGATAATGAAATCGTTTTTCACCATATTTTTTTCGAGCGACAATCTTCAATGATTTATCTGGTTGTCTTCTAGTAGATTCTCCAAATATCCTTAATCCACAAGACTGATTGAGTACTTCTGATTGAGTAGAATCAAGGTATATAAATTGCACTTCTTTTTCCCATTTTTTTTGAAAATTACAATTTTCCCAATGTCCAGTACTGTCTGCAAAAAAGGCATTGTTTCCTCTTGTGTAAATTCCTTTACTGCTATCCCAAAGATCCTCGTTAGGAATCGTGATAGAAATAATTGGAAGTTTTGAAATGGTATCAAAAATAAAGCTTCGTGCAATTATAGTGTCTTTATTTAAAGCTTTAAAGTAGGCTTTAAATAACAAAGCTTTATTCGAGTTAATTACTAGAACAGAATCAAACTTTTTATTTTTTCTTGAAGGAATAGAACCGTCAGTTGTATAATAGATAGAGGAGTAGTTTCCTGTTATTTTTAAATCAATTGGTTGTTTAGAAATTTTAGAATCATGTGAGAACTTAATTTCTACTTGCTGAGCATAGCTCGAATAAGTATTAATTAAGAAAATGATAAATAGTAATAGATTTCGCACAAAGCGAAAGTACAGAATAAATTATTATTCTCTAAAGATCATATTTTATTTCTTAACTTGGGTTAATGGATTAAGCTAACATATTCTTTAACTTTATAATCAAATAATTAAGCTATGAGTAACTCTAATATAATAAGTGTTGATCCTTTGGGTTTTCCTTGGGAAACTAAAGATCCATTTTTATTTTGTGCACATCACAGAGACGAATACCCAGAAGGGAATCACAACATGGGACCTAATACATCCTTGTCTGGAAGAAATATTGGGCAAGATTTTGTCATTAAAGACGGATGGAGAATGTATCATGGGAATGTAGTTCCTGGGTTTCCTTACCATCCTCACAGGGGGTTTGAAACGGTAACTATTGCAAAAGAAGGTTTTGTCGATCATTCTGATTCATTAGGTGCATCAGGGCGTTTTGGTGCTGGGGATGTACAATGGATGACTGCAGGAAAAGGAGTTCAACATTCAGAAATGTTTCCTCTATTAAGTAAAGAGAAAAGAAATCCTTTAGAGATTTTTCAAGTATGGTTAAACCTACCTAAAAAAGATAAATTTGTAGAACCTCATTTTAAAATGTTATGGAGGGAGGATGTTCCAACTATAAATCATAAAGACAGCAAGGGTAAAAAAGTAGAAGTTGATGTTATAGCTGGACATATAAACAATACAAAAGCGTTACATCCAACACCAAGTTCTTGGGCAGCGGAAGATGATCACGAAGTATTAATTTTAACTGTTAAATTAGAAGCTCAGGGGAATTGGGTGTTACCAAAATCTAACACTAAAGTGAATCGTACGCTTTATTTTTACAGAGGAGATAACTTGTTAGTAGATGAGGTTAAGGTTCCTTCTTATCATGCTATTGAAGTTAATTCTGAAGCTGATTTAGAGTTAACTGCTGGATCAGAAGATTGTTTTGTGTTAGTTTTACAAGGGAAACCGATTAATGAGCCCGTTGTTCAATATGGGCCATTTGTTATGAATACAGAAGATGAGATAAGAGACGCCTATAGTGACTATCGTAAAACTCAATTTGGTGGTTGGCCATGGCCTAAGCACGAACAAGTTCATGAACAATCTTTAGGAAGGTTTGCTAAACATTCCGATGGAAGAGAAGAAGTAAAAGGTTAGCAAATAAACTATAATTAGAATTCATTTTTGCTTTAATTTGTAGTCAGATACGCAAAACGATGAAATTAATAGCAGATAGTGGCTCAACAAAAACAGATTGGAGGTTAATAGCGAATTCAGAAGTTATTGCTAGTTTTCAAACAGAAGGGTTGAATCCTTTTTTTAAATCTAGAGAGGAAATAGTAAAGGTCTTGGAGACTGAAGTTGTTTTAATGGTCTCAACTCCTGCTTCTGTTTTAGAAATTAACTTTTATGGTGCTGGATGCTCCTCTAATGAAAAAAAAGAGGAATTGAAGCAAGTATTTCAATCTGTTTTTAAAGATGCAATCATAAATATAGCGCATGATCTACTAGGAGCAGCGATTGCTTTATGTGGAAATGATTCTGGAATAGTTGCTATTTTAGGAACAGGAAGTAATTCATGTGTGTTTGATGGAAGTAAAATCATTGAAGAACAAAATTCCTTAGGTTATATCTTGGGAGATGAAGGTGCAGGGTCTAATATTGGAAAACAATTAATGATAGACTTTCTGTATCAAAATATGCCAGCTCATATTCATCAATCATTAAAAGAGGAATTCAATTTATCTAAAGAGATCATTTTAGATAAAGTATATAAAGAACCTTTACCTAACCGGTTTTTAGCAAGTTTCCTTAAATGGGTGGGAGAACATATAGATGAAGAAGACTATTTACAGACTTTGGTGTTGGGCGCATTCGATAACTTCTTTAAAACACATTTGATTAATTATTCTAACTACAGAGAATACTCAATAAATATTGTTGGTTCAGTTGGCTATTTTTTTAAAGAGTATTTACACATTATTGCTTTTAAATATGAGGTAAAAATAGGGAAGATAATAAAAGCTCCAATAGATGGTTTAGTTGATTATCATAAAGATGAATAGCGTTCTAACAATAATAAGTGCCGACCGATAGGGAGTCGTCTTTAGAATAGCATTAAGAAGATTCATTTTTTATTCTTAAATTTAGACTTACTAAAACAAATACGTCATGTCAATAGCAAAGCCTTTTAATTTCCATCAATGGATAGAAGATAATCAAGATAAGTTAAAACCACCAGTGGGGAACAAAAACATGTACCCCTTATCGGAAGACTATATTGTCATGGTTGTAGGTGGCCCAAATGCTAGAAAAGATTACCATTACAACGAGACAGAAGAGTTGTTTTACCAATTAAAAGGAGACATTTTAGTCAAAATACAAGAGGAAGGGAAGTCTATTGATGTACCAATAAAAGAAGGAGAAATGTTCTTGCTACCTGCTAAAGTCCCTCACTCTCCAATTCGTAGCGATGGTTCTATAGGTTTGGTGATAGAGCGTGTTCGAAAAGGCAAAGGGTTTACAGATGGTTTGTTATGGTTTTGTGATGATTGTAATCATAAGTTATATGAAGAGTATTTTGAGTTAGATAACATAGAGAAAGACTTTTTACCCGTTTTTCGAAAGTTTTATGCTTCAGAAGAACTAAGGACTTGTAAAGAATGTGGATGTGTTATGGAGAGTGATGAACGATTTGTATAGGTCTTTTCTTAAATGAATAAACTCCTAGTCATAAGATTCTCAGCAATGGGAGATGTTGCTTTAACAACTCCAGTTATAGAGTCTGTTTTAAAAGCACATCCAAACCTTAAAATTACTTTTTTATCTCGAGGTTTTTTCGAACCATTGTTTAATCAAAATCCTAATTTCAAATTTAAGTCAGCAGACTTAAAAGGAAAACACAAAGGTTTTATTGGCTTAAGAAAATTATACAAAGAATTAAAACCAGAAAAATTCGATGCAGTACTAGACTTGCATGACGTTTTAAGGACAAAAGTTCTTCGTTCATACTTTAAACTTTCTAGAACACCTATTTTTACAATAGATAAAGGGAGAAAAGAAAAGCAACAATTAATTGAGGGTAAGATACCATTTCAAGAATTAAAACATACGCAAGAACGTTATTTAGATGTTTTTGCTAAAGCTGGGTTTAAAACAACCTTAAAGTCTGATGCTTTTCTAAGAACTGAAACCAATAAAGTTGTAAAAGACGTTATCACCAGTTTCAACTTAAAAGAAAATCAAAAATTAATCGGAATAGCTCCATTTGCGGCACATGAAAGTAAAGAGTTAGGGTTAACAAAAACGAAAGCATTAATAACAGAATTAACAGAGAAAGAAAATCAGTTTGTTGTTTTGTTTGGAGGGGGAAAAGTAGAGCAAGAAAAATTAAAACAACTAGCAACTGAGTTTGAGCAGTGCGAATCTATCGTTGGGAAATTAAAATTTAATGAAGAGTTAATGCTCATTAAACAATTGGACACAATGGTAGCTATGGATAGTGGGAACATGCATTTAGCATCTTTGGTCAATACTAAAGTGGTTTCTATTTGGGGCCCAACTCACCCCTTTTTAGGTTTTTCTCCGTATAATAATCAAGAATATATGGTTCAACTTAGTAGAGAAAAATTACCATGCAGACCTTCTACCGTTTATGGCAAGCTAAAATCAGAATCGGACAAAAAATGTGCTAGAAAAGCAATGGAAGGAATTACAATTGAAATGATAATGGAAAAGATCAACCTTAATCTTAAATCATGAAAAAGCAAATTATAATTCCAACAAAAAGGGAGAGAGCTATTATAGCAGATATTTCTTATGATGAATCAGACGGTACAGCTAAGCCTTTAGTTATTTTTTGTCATGGTTATAAAGGGTATAAAGATTGGGGAGCTTGGAATTTAGTAGCGGAAGAATTCTATAAAGCTGGATATATTTTCCTAAAGTTTAATTTTTCTCATAATGGAGGAACGATAAAAAATCCAATTGACTTTCCAGATTTAAAAGCATTTGGTGAAAATACTTATACTAAGGAAGTGGAAGATCTACATACAGTGATTAATTGGTCACAATCCAATAACAGTTTCCCTGTATTAAAAAACAACATAACATTAATAGGACATAGCAGGGGAGGAGGAATTGTTTCGATTGTCGCTAAAGAACATCAATCAGTTTCCAAATTAGTAACTTGGGCAGGAGTTTCAGATTATGCAACCCGTTTTCCTAAGAAAGAAAAGTTTCAAGAGTGGAAAGAAAAAGGTGTTTTTTATGTTGTAAATGGAAGGACGAAGCAGGAAATGCCTCATTTTTTCTCTTTTTATGAAGACTTTATCCATAATAAACAACGTTTAACGATTAAAAGTGCTATTAAGCAACTAAATAAACCTTACTTAATAATCCACGGGAGTGCAGATGAAGCAGTTTCAATTAAAGAAGCAGAACAGTTAAAACAGTGGAGTCCACTTGCAGAACTAGAGGTAGTAGAAAACAGCAACCACACATTTGGAAGCAAGCACCCATGGGAAGCAAGTAAACTGCCTCAAGATTTACAATCAATAGTCAATCGAACAATTGACTTTATTTAATTATTGTATTTTTACATTCATAAACCACAAGAAAATGAGTTTGATATTAGGTTCTGTCTATATAGGAAACATTGATTATTACAGTATTCTAAATCAAAACTCAGTAATAGAGATAGAGGTTTTCGAACATTTTAAAAAACAATCTTATAGAAATAGAAGTGTTATTCATGGAGCTAATGGAGCTTTAAATTTAATCATCCCATTAGAAAAACATGGGAACCGAACTAAAATACAAGACATTAAAATAGATAACTCGCAACGTTGGCAAAAATTACATTGGCGTTCAATAGAGTCGGCTTACCGATCTTCTCCTTATTTCGAATTTTACGAAGATGATTTAAAACCTTTTTATGAAACAGAATACACCTCTTTAGTAGAGTTTAATGCTGCTATTCAAAATCAAGTGATTGAATTGTTAGGAATAGAGGTTGAATTAACTCCAACACGTTCTTATGAAAAGCAAGAAGGAATAGATTATAGAGTACTTTTGAGTCCTAAAAAGGAAGCCTCTTCTTATTTTACCCCTATAATTTATATACAAGTCTTTTCGGAAAAAAATGGTTTTCTCTCTAATTTAAGTATTTTGGATTTATTATTCAATGAAGGACCAAATGCAATCAATTTCTTAGGTTAGATAAATGAAGCAAAGTTGGCCTTACCTAGTTATTGTTATTGCTTTATTTTTAGGGATAAATGCTCCTTCATTATTTTCAGAGGGAATGTTTATGGATGGGCTTTTTTACTCAACTATAAGTAGAAACTTAGCAGAGGGTCAAGGAACTTTCTGGGATTTACACTTCTCTAACTCTTATTTTACCCACTTTTACGAGCATCCACCTTTAGCGATGGGGATTCAATCCATCTTTTTTAGAGTTTTTGGCGAAAGTATATTTGTAGAACGGTTTTATTCATTAGTCATTTATTTTTTGTCTTTATATTTACTTTCAAAAATCTGGATTTCAATTGTCTCAGTTGAATATAGTAAATATTATTGGCTACCATTATTCTTATTCTCTATTACAGGAGTGGTTGGTTGGTCTGTTTCTAATAATATGTTGGAGAATACAATGACTTTATTTGTCCTATTGTCATTTTATTTAATTATTAAATCAGTAGATGTAAGTAAATCGTCAATTAGATTTCTATATGTTTTATTGGCGGGGGTTTCTTTGTTTTTAGGGTTTTTGACTAAAGGTTTTGTTGCCTTATATCCATTAACTAGCTTGTTCTTTTACTTTATTTTTACAAGAAAAATAACTTTTGCTAGAGGTGTTATTGGTTCTTTTGTAATGTTGATTGGCTTAATAATTCCAGTTCTATTCTTATACCTTTTTAATGAAGAAGCAATAGAGAGTTTACTAAAATATTTTAATAATCAAGTTGCTGGCAGTATTAAAAATGTGTCAACTGTCAACTCTCGATTTTGGATTTTATGGAGTTGCTTTCAACAGCTTATCCCCGTATTTTTGTTCATGGGTGTTGTAATTCTTTTTGCAAGAAGAATAAAGAAAATTAAGTATAAATTACAGGACTCTTTTTATCCAGTATTGTTTGTCGGATTAAGTGGTGTTATCCCTATTATGATTTCATTAAAACAAAGAGATTTTTACATTGTATCTGCTTATGCTTTTATTTGTTTGGCAGTTTCATTATTGTTATTACCCTATGTTAGTCAAATAATTATAAAACTAGAATCCTACAGTCGTTATAACTATTGGATAAAACGAGTAAGTTCATCGTTGTTAATAATAAGTTTAGTTATTATTGTTTTTCAATACAATAGAATAGGAAGAGATATTAAAATGATTACAGATGTGAAAAAAATAAGTGAAATTATTCCTGAAAAAAGTATCATTTCAATTCCAAACTCTTTATCAGATAATTGGTCACTAAGGGGGTATTTTGCTAGATACAATCATATTGGGTTAACTCCTAATTCTAATTTAGAATTAGAAACCAATTATTTTCTATCTGACAGAGAAGAAATAATAGAAGGCTTTAAAAAAGTAGATAGTTTAGAGTTGTCAACTTATTATCTTTATTCGAATCTAATAAAATGACTTAGGTGTTTTTTGCTCTTTAGATTTAAAAGGGTTAAACTTTTTAAGCGGTTCAAAATGATAGACTAAATGAGTAATGAATATCGCAACTCCAGCTCCAACAAGTACATCGGAAACCCAATGTCTATTATTTAAAACTCTTAAACCCCCAGTAGTGCTAGCAAATAGAAACCCAGAAGCCGCAAAAACAGGGTGATTAGTTTTGTACTCATAAAATAGCGTAGAAGCAGAAGAAAAAGCCATTGAAGTATGTCCGGAAGGAAATGAATGAGGAGTACCGTCTGGTCTGGTTATTTGAGTTGTTCTTTTTAAGGTATGAGTGACAATACTTGTAAATAATTGAGAAATAAATAAATTTTTAGTTTGATTAAAGTAGTTGTTTTTACTCTTTAGTCCTATTGCCTTACCTAAGTACATTTGTCCGATTGGAATAAAAGGGAGGTAATCATCTAGATTAGTGTTAACATTAGGGTATTTGGTTAGTATTTTCTGCTGTAAGTTTTGCTTGCTTAAACTTGTTTGTGTGTAATTAATATATAATCCAGAACCGATTAAAAATGTTGGGGTGAGATAAGGTATGATTTTCCTAGCTTTAGAAATAGAGTCTGATTGTGCAGAAATAAATAGACCGCTTAGTAATAAAAAATATAAAAAAGCTAACCTCATTATTTTATTTTTTGAAATGTAAACTCATAATTGACACCATTACTATGGTCAATATTAAAACTCCCTTCAAGCTGTTCAGTAAAAGTATCAATTAAAAGACTTCCAAAGCCTTTCTTACTTGTTTCGCTAAAGCCAAGACCATTATCTCTATAATTTATTTTTACACCCTTCTGTTTCTCAATTTTGATAGTTATTTCTTTCTCTTTCTGATTTATGAATCCGTGTTTAATAGAGTTAGTGATTAATTCATTAAAAATTAATGAAAGTGGAATAAGTGTATCGATATGAAATTTTTTCACATTCGATTCTATACTAAAAAAAAATTCAGTATCAATTACATAAGATTTTAAAATATCATTAATCAATGATTCCAAGTAGTTTTTTATATCAACACTAGATAAGTCATCAGTTTGATATATTTTTTCATGAATTAATGCCATTGAAGAGACTCGGTTTACTGCTTCTTGAAACTCTTCTTTTATTGTGTTGTTCCCAGTTTGGTTAGCTTGAAGCCGCAGTAGACTTGAAATGATTTGCAAGTTGTTTTTAACTCGATGATGTATTTCCTGAAGCATTACTATCTTCTCATCTCTTTGTTTTAATAAGTCATTATTTGCTTCAAATAATTTGTTTTCATTATGTTGAGAGTAATCGATTATTTTTTTTATAAAATAAGAAGTAATAACATTTGCTGAGATAATGTTAAAAGCATTCTCTATTTGAAATCCAAAATTTTGATTCTCTATGGTTGCAATAATTGTTGATTTTGGAACATAAAAAAGTGCTACTATCACACCTGTAAAATTAATAATTACAGTAATTAGTCCATACTTGTAACCAACCATATAAAAGATGAAAATAGAGATAGCAATGATCCACATAAGATCAATTATTCTCTCAACATTTATTGCTGTAAGTAAAGTATATTGATTGATTGCTGTTCCCATAATAAAAACAATTAGGACGGCCACGTTATACTTCCTTGTAACTTTTAGTGAAATTAAAATCGTTAAAGTCGTTATTAAACTAATGGAGTTAGTTATTAATCCCTGACTATCCAGAATAAAATTTGATGCAACAAGGGCAATAGAGAGTAGGGATATAAAAATAAATATTTTCCAAACCAAATTAAATTTATATTTCTCAAAATAAGAAACATAGGAAGAAGTCGGAGGAATAATTATTTTTCTAAAAAGTTTTATTTTCCTCGATGGACAATTACTCATAACTCAAAAATAGTTAATTATCATTAACGGTTACTAATTATCATACATAAACTAAACGCTTTAGTAATATCTTATTTATCTTTGTTTAAGTAATATTAAGTTAAATGAAAAAAGGGATAAGAGTTGTTGTTGGTTTATCAGGAGGGGTAGATTCTAGTGTTAGTGCATACTTACTTAAAGAGCTGGGTTATGATGTTATAGGAATATACATGAGAAACTGGCATGATGACTCTGTTACCATTAGTGATGACTGCCCATGGATAGAAGATAGTAATGATGCTTTACAGGTTGCAGAAATGCTAGGGATTCCTTTTCAGGTAATTGATTTTAGTAAAGAGTACAAAGAACGTATTGTAGATTATATGTTTTTAGAATATGAAGCAGGTAGGACACCTAACCCAGATATACTTTGTAACAGAGAGGTTAAGTTTGATATATTTTTAGATAAAGCGTTAGAGCTTGGTGCAGATTATGTTGCAACTGGCCATTACTGTCAGAAAAAAGAACAAGTGATTGATGGAGAAAAGATCTATAGTTTATTCGCTGGAGCTGATAATAATAAAGATCAAAGTTATTTTTTGTGTCAATTAAATCAAGAACAGCTAAGTAAAGCTTTATTTCCAATTGGTCATTTACAAAAACCAGAAGTAAGGGAGATAGCAAATAAAATAGGCTTAAGTACTGCAAATAAAAAAGATTCTCAGGGATTATGTTTTATAGGTAAAGTGAAATTACCTGTTTTTCTTCAGCAACAGTTAAAACCAAAAGAAGGACGAATTTTAGAAATTGAAAATAATAATTCAATTTTTAAATATGAAAACGAAGATTTAGAAACAGTAGTAGCTCCTTACTCTTTAGAAAAAGCAAATTCAATAGATAAAGGAGTTCATCAAGGAGCCCATTATTTTACAGAAGGTCAAAGAAAAGGACTAGGAGTAGGAGGAACCAAAGAACCTCTTTTTGTTATAGGTACCGATACCACAGAGAATATTGTCTATGTCGGCCAAGGAACAAACCATAATGGGCTATATCGAAAGGGGTTAAAAGTTAAAAGTAATAAGGTACATTGGGTGCGTACTGACTTAAAATTAAAAGTTGGAGAACAAAGAGTATATAAAGGTAGAATTAGATATAGACAAGCTTTGGTTGAATTAACACTACATCAAGAAAAAGACTTTTTATATGTTACTTTTTCTGAAGATCAAAGAGGTATTGCTGCTGGACAGTTTGTGGCCTGGTATGACAATAATGAACTAATTGGGAGTGGTGTAATATTCGCTTAAAGTAAATTTATTGCTTTTTTTTATGTGTTTAAACGTAGTTTATTGATTCTTTTAAAGAATTTTCAATCCTTGGAATGTCATTTTTTGTTGATTTTTGCTGGGTTTATTAACCTTCGTTAAATAAAAAATAATTTTTTATACTAAACTAGGTGTTTATACTTAAAATAGTTTTATCTTTGTGTTGGGGTAGTCAAATAAATAGTTGCTTTTAGCAACATATTTTTTCAGGGATATAGTTTTACTATATCCCTTTTTTTATCTTTATACTTTATAAAGTATACAACATTACCTAAATTCATTATTTTGCTCAATAGAAAGTCACGCTTATTAGTATTAAAATATCCTTTCGTTTTAGTCTTTACTAAAAAAGAGACAGGACGGTTTAGTTTAATTGGAGGAAACATAGAACAGCAAGAGTCCCCTTCATCAGCTTTAATTAGGGAAACGAAGGAAGAAGCAGATATCAAGATAGGTGAGGAAGATTTTACTTTTGTTAAAAAAACGATAACGAATAAAGGCAATGTGATCCATGAGAGACATTATTTCTTATTAAACGAGACTAATTGGAAGTTTAAGCTTAAAGAAGTGAAAAAGTTTGATACGATTGAATGGGTAGATTTTTTTGATAATAAAAAGAAGTTTAAGAAGTCTGATCGAAAGGTAATTAAAGAAATATTTAAAAAGGAATATTAAATTCATCTCCATCTTTAACTGTTTCAGTGTTTATAAAAATAGGGTAAGCTTCTTCTAGAAACTGTTCAGTAGTTTTATAGCGTGCTGAAAAATGCCCTACAATTAATTTCTTAACATTTGCTTTTTTTGCAATATTGCAAGCGTCTTCGATAGTGCTATGAAAAGTCTGTTTAGCTCTTTTTTTCTGATCATTTAAAAAGGTAGCTTCATGATAGAGTAGGTCTACATTTTCTATAATCGGAATAATAGATTCAAAATAAGCAGTGTCCGAACAATAAGCATAACTTCTACTTGGATAAGGAGCTAGGGTTAGTTCTTCTACAGGGATAAACTGTTCATTTTCATTATAGTTTTCCCCTTTTTTTAATTTATGGTACCATGCAATAGGAATTTTATTGGCAGTGACAGCATTAATATCTATTCGATAAGGATGCTTTTTTTCTTTTATTAAAAAACCATTGCAATAAATTCTATGTTTAAGAGGAATTGTATGAATAGTAACTAAATCGTCTTCATAAATTAATTCACTTTCTTTAGAAACTAGAGGGTGAAAGTTGATATGGAAACTAAGGAAAGATTGACTAGCTCTAAGTTGAGAAAAAATAATTTCTTCTAGGTCTTTAGGAGCATAAATATTTAATTCTCTTGTTCTGCCTAATAAATGTAAAGTAGAGATAAATCCAATTAAACCCAAATAATGATCACCATGGAGATGACTAATAAAAATATGATTAATTTTTTGAAATTTTATACCATACTTTCTCATTTGTAATTGAGTACCTTCAGCACAGTCAATTAAAAAATGGCATTCTAGTACATTAATTACTTGAGCAGTAGGGTTTCTTCTTAAAGTAGGCGTTGCACTTCCACAACCTAATATATTAATTTTAAAGACCAAAAGACTACCACTTAGTGCCAATAATAATTAACCGATCAGACACATCTGCATCAAAAATACTTAGGTTATAACTTCCATAAAAGCCGTCAACAACTAAATCTGTTTTAGCAATTAACTCTTTAAAATTATCGATCGTTAATGCTTGAACTTTTTCTTGAAAATGAAAGGTCTTACCATTGTCCTCGACAGTGATGTCTTTTACAATGTTTCCATTTTCAACTTTTCTAGTAATTTTAAAAATTACTCCATCTATTTCTTTTTCTTCAGAGGGAACTAGTGTCCTTATCGCTTTTTCAACATTCATAAAGTCAATCACAAAATGACCATCTTCATTCATCATGGTTTCTATGCTATTTAAAACTTTAGAATTGTCCTTAATATCATCAAAATATCCAAAACTGGTAAATAGGTTGGCAACCAAGTCGAAATAGTCTTCTTTAAATGAAACACGCATGTCTCTCACCTCAAAATGTAGGTTTTCTTTTTCATTTTCTTTGGCAATTGCAATACTGTTTGGAGATAAATCTACTCCAGTTACATCATGGCCTAAACTAGCAAAATATTGGGAATGACGACCTTTTCCACACGCTAAATCTAAAACTTTAGCGTTTGCTTTTAAATCTACTTCTTCTAATAAGAAATCGATAAATGATTGTGCTTCTTTTTCATCTCTATTCTGATAAAGAATATGATAATACTTAGAATCAAACCATTCTTCAAACCATTCCATATATTATGACTTTAATATTTCTTCAAATTTAATAAAATTTATGAATTTATAATCATTAGAATTCTTAGTTTTGTAAGTCAAGTTACTGTCAAGGTGTCAGCCATAGAAAAATGATTAACATTCATTAGGAAACATCAAGTCATATTGTCTATTTATAGTGATGAATAGTTTTATGGCATAAAAACTGACTAACTATAAAAAAAACTGATTATAAAACCATTAAATGAATAAATTTAAAGAAGCAAACTCAGTATTACTTAAAGAAGAAGTAGTGAAAGGGATGCAAGAATTAAAAGCTAAGAATATAGTTTGTATTGACTTAAGAAAATTGCCGGGAGCTGTTTCTGACTTTTTTGTAGTTTGTCATGGAGACTCTAATACACAAGTAGAGTCTATTTCTAGATCTATTGTTAATGTTGTTTTAGACGATATAGGTGAAAAACCTTGGCATCAAGAAGGAAAACAAAATGCTGAATGGATTTTGTTAGATTATGTTGATGTTGTTGCTCATGTGTTTTATAAGGAATCTAGAGAGTTCTATAACATTGAAGGATTATGGGCGGATGCAGAAATTGAAGTTATTCCTGAGGAAGATTAATTAAAAAGAAATACAAGTAATGGCAAAAAAGCAAGATAAAAATAAAAAACCAGCATTTAATTTCTACTGGATATATGCAGTTATTGCATTAATATTAATTTCATTAACTTTTCTTCAGTCTGATGGAGGTGTTAGAAGCACGAACCAAAAAGAATTTGTTGAGGTAATGTTGAAGGGAAATGATGTAGAAAGAGTTGATCTAGTAGACAAAACAATAGCTCAAATTACGATCAAAAAAGAAAGCTTAGAAAAACAATTTTACAAAAATAAATTTTCTCAAAAACAGCCTTTATTAGGAGGTGATGGTACAAATGGGCCACATTTTAAATTTCAAGTTTTAAATAGTGAAAGTTTTTCTGATCAATTAGTAAAGTGGGGAACTGAATACGGTATAGAGTATAAGGCTTACGAAACAAATAAAATTGGACAAGAGATTTTTAGTTGGTTAATTTTCTTCGGAATTATGCTGGCTATTTGGATGTTTATCATGCGAAGAGTTACCGGAGGTGGAGGTATGGGAGGAGGATCTCAAATCTTTAACGTTGGTAAATCTAAAGCTAAAATGTTTGGAGCGCAAGGAGAAAGTACGAATACTACTTTTAAAGATGTTGCTGGATTAGAAGGTGCAAAAGAAGAAATAGCTGAAATAGTAGATTTCTTAAAGCATCCTAAGAAATACACCGATTTAGGAGCGAAAATTCCAAAAGGAGCTTTATTAGTTGGCCCTCCAGGAACAGGTAAAACATTGTTAGCAAAAGCCGTTGCAGGAGAAGCTAAAGTGCCTTTCTTTTCTCTTTCAGGTTCTGATTTTGTGGAAATGTTTGTAGGTGTTGGAGCTTCAAGAGTTCGAGATTTATTTAAGCAAGCGAAGGAAAAAGCACCAAGTATTATTTTTATTGATGAAATAGATGCGATTGGTAGAGCCCGAGGTAAAAACCCTAACATGGGGTCTAATGATGAACGTGAAAATACTTTAAATCAGTTATTGACTGAAATGGATGGCTTTGGAACGAATAGTGGAGTTATTATTATCGCTGCTACGAACAGAGCAGATGTATTAGATTCAGCTTTGTTAAGAGCAGGTCGTTTTGATCGTCAAATTTATGCAGATATGCCAGATTTAAACGAACGTAGAGCAATTTTTGATGTTCATTTAAAGCCGCTAAAAATAGATAAAGATTTAGATAGAGACTTTTTAGCAAGACAAACGCCTGGTTTTAGTGGTGCTGATATTGCTAACCTTTGTAATGAAGCAGCTTTAATAGGGGCTCGTAAAAAGAAAAAAGTAATTAAAAAACAAGAGTTTTTAGATGCTGTAGATCGTATTGTTGGAGGGTTGGAGAAGAAGAATAAAATAATTACACCAGAAGAAAAAAGAGCCATTGCAGTTCATGAAGCTGGACACGCAACTGTAAGTTGGATGTTGGAACACGCAAGTCCATTGGTAAAAGTAACAATTGTACCTAGAGGAAAAAGTTTAGGTGCTGCTTGGTATTTACCAGAGGAACGTCAAATTACTACAACAGAACAACTGTTAGATGAAATGTGTGCTGCTTTAGGTGGTCGTGCTGCAGAATTAGTTGAATTCGGAAAGATATCTACAGGTGCACTTAGTGATTTAGAAAAAGTGACCAAACAAGCTATTGCTATGGTCTCTATTTATGGTCTAAATGAAAAAGTAGGAAACGTTTCTTATTATAATATGGGCGAAGGTTTTACAAAGCCATTTAGTGAGAAAACAGCTGCTTTAATGGATGATGAAGTTAAAAACATAACTGATATTCAATATAAAAGAGCGATTGCTATCTTAACAGAGCATAAAGACAAATTAAATCAATTGGCGGATAAGCTTTTAGAGAAAGAAGTTATTTTTAAAGAAGATTTAGAAGCTATTTTCGGCAAGCGTCCGTTTGACAAGCCAGAGCTTATTTCTGAAGTTTTAGTTGAGGAACAAAAGAAAGAAGAAGAGAAAGAGGAGGAAGAGGAATCAAATGATACTTCTGATAATTCTACAGACACTGAAAGTAATAATAGAACCGAAGAAGAGTCTAAAGAAACTGAAGATAAAGAAATTTAATTAGAGAAGTCTGTCTCTTAATAATATCTAAGGCTCTATCATAATTGATAGGGCCTTTTTTGTTAAGTAGTAAAGTAGTAAAAAGAAAAAAGGCTCACAATTTGTGAGCCTTTTAACATTATAAAGTAATGTTTGTTTTCATATATAGTTTTTATTTATCCAAGGTATGCTTTAAGCATTTTACTCCTAGAGGTATGTTTTAATCTTCTAATTGCTTTTTCTTTTATTTGTCTAACTCTCTCTCTAGTTAGTTCAAAACGTTCGCCAATCTCTTCTAAAGTCATTGGTAATTTTTGTCCTAAACCGAAATAAAGTCTTACAACATCTGCTTCACGAGCAGTTAATGTACTTAAAGAACGTTCTATTTCTTTTCTTAATGACTCATGCATCAACTCCTTATCCGGACCAGCAGAGTTTTGAGAAGGCATAACCTCATACATATTACTACTTCCATCATCATCTCCTAAAGGAGCATCCATGGAAATATGTCTTCCAGAATTAGAGATCGATTGCTTTACTTCGTTAATCGTAATATCAAGTTCAAAAGCAATTTCTTCAGCTGTTGGAGGTCTTCCATAATGTTGCTCTAAGTCAGAAAATGCTCTATTAATTTTATTGATCGAACCAATTTTATTCAATGGTAAACGAACGATTCTAGATTGTTCAGCTAGAGCTTGTAATATAGATTGACGAATCCACCATACCGCATAAGAAATAAATTTAAATCCTCTTGTTTCATCAAAACGTTTTGCAGCCTTAATTAAACCTAAATTTCCTTCATTTATTAAATCGGGTAATGTTAAGCCCTGATTTTGGTACTGTTTAGAAACAGATACAACAAAACGTAAATTGGCTTTAACCATTCTATCAAGAGCTTCTTCATCACCAGCTTTTATACGTTGAGCTAATTCAACTTCTTCCTGAGCTGTAATTAAATCAACTCTTCCAATTTCTTGTAAGTACTTGTCTAATGATGCTGTTTCTCTATTGGTTACCTGTTTGGTTATTTTTAATTGTCTCATTCTTGTGGTAAAATTTGTGGTGTGTTCTGTTATACGTAAGAAGATTACTTTTAGTTACAAAAATTTGGAAATAATAAAAAAATAATGTACCCAAGTCTCTATTGATAGTAATAATACAATAGTTTAAAGACAAAAAAAATTAATTCCAACGCATTAATTCTGTAGAACTAAAAGTCCATTCGGGAGTATTTATAGAAGGTAGGTCTTTTTTAAAATTATACCAAGGAGATTGACTATTGGGATTTTTAAGAATTTGAAAGTTTTGAGCAGGCATATAACTCTGAGCTAGTAGGTATTTTTTTTCTCCATCTTTACTTTCAACCATATCAACAACCATTACTGCATGTCCAGGGAATCCACCCTTAATTAATAAATCACCAATTTGCATTTCTTTAAAAGGAATGCTAGTTAACTCTTTACTTAAAGAATGTGTGCCAGCATAATTAAAAACTTGAATTAAGTAGACCTTAAAACTTGTGTAAGTTTTATTACATTTTTCTTTTTTCACCCAAGAAACTTCTTTCCCTTTTGGAATAGGGTAATATCCACTTCTCCATTTTAAATAGGGAACTAAAGCCCCATTAGTATAGTTAAAATGAATTTTGTCAAATTGTTGTGTATGAAATAAATATTCAGATCTGATTCTCATCGTAGCATCTGCACACTGTTGTAGGTCTAGCTCTCCAACATCTATGTCAAAAACATAAGCATGCGCATCTTGATTCCATTTTTTTTCTCCATTATAAAGCAGTATGGGAGGATTTCCTTCTTTTAAATGGAGCCTTCTTATCCAATGAGCAAAAGAATTCTCTTTAAAGCTTTGTCTTTTAAATCCTTCTGGAGCTTCAATGCGATTGATTAACATGTTTTCTATTTTAAAGTTTTTTATCCATTCCAATTTATACTGGGCAGAGTCTAATGGTGGCTTTAGAAATTCAATAACTTTTACTTCATTAGTAGCGACAGGTCTATTATGATTTGGCTCCGTATTGCAATTCCCAAAGAGTATGGTCGTTATTATGGAGAATATAATTTTCATACGATAATGGTTTGTAATGGTTAATTCAAACAAAGAAAAAAGGTTCAATTTATTTTTTAGGCTCAATTAAAGTGTATTTATTTACAATAATGAGTTGATTAGACTCTTCTTTTCTAATTGATAATTCTTTTCCATTCTCAGAAAGTTGACCATCATAAATAATAAAGTGCTTTTTATCTATGTTGGCATTTGTGGTAAACCTTAGATGCTCTTTTTTTAGTTCATACGCTCTACTTGGATAGTCTTTGCAACTGCTGTCAATTGCACATAAAGTCAGTTTGACTAAAGCTCTTTTTTCTTTTAATTTCTTTGAAAAGGTATAATGAACAGTTCCTTCTTTAGTAAAGTAAAGGTAGCTCGGTAATGAACTTTTAGTCTGTAAGTTTTTATAAAGGCCTTCTATTTTTAGTTCTTTTCTAACTTTTATGGTGTATTGACTTACTACATGTAATGAACAGTAGAGAAAGGAGAACAAAAAGATTAGAGTTTTTAGATTCATATTTTATATTAAATTCAAAAATTGAACCAATTATAGCTTATATTTTCAAAACTAGCTTTTTCAATTCAGGCACAGAAATATTAGGCATTTCTTTTCCAATAAAAGTTTCATTATTTTTAGTAGCAGTTTTAAAATTGGCCTTATCAATCAAAATTAAATCTTGATTTTCGTTAAACCCAATAATACTAATGCTCGAAGTTGTATTGTACTTGAAGTGATTGTTTTTGTTTAAATCATAGGTAAATGAAGCATTTCGTTTGCTTTCTATTACGTATATTTTTTCAAATTGAAGCTTGTTTCCTTTTTCGTTAGCAAAGGAAGGGCGTTCTATAGTTTTAATTCTTAAATCCTCTTTAGGAGAAGCTAAAATTGGAGCTTTGCTTTTCTCTTCTAGTTTAGGTCGATTTACTATGGGTTTGTCAAAATTACATATTCCAAATTTTAGGATAGGCGCAACTAAACTAGTGGAAATTGATTGAACAGTTTGTTTTACTTTATTTTTTAGTTGATCTCTTTCATCAAACAACTGCTTCTTTTTTAAATAATCCTCTTTTAGTTTTTCGCTAGTAGCTTCTTTTTGATCTAACATAGAAACGTATTTAGCAAACTTATCACTGTACAAAAGTTGCGCCTCTGCCCAATTTTTTCCTTCATAAACAGGTTTAGCAATGACAGATTCTATTGAGGACTCGTTTTGTAGAATAATCTGGTAGGAGACTCCTTTTTTATGTTCTTTTAATTTAATCGAATTCCACTCAGTGGTATAGATAGACGATATGTTTTTAGTAGCGTTTATTGGTTCGAAATTAAGTTTGGAAAAGGAGCTTAATTCTGGAAATTGTCTTTTATCTATATCTAAAGTGAAAGTTTTATCCTTTTCATTTAATTTGTTTGGTCTTAACGGTTTAGTTTTCTGATGTTTTACTACTTCTTTTTCTGCAGCTTTCCATTTTTGATTGGCAATGTTTTGATTTCTATAAGTTGTTTTCCATTCTGATTCGTCAAAACTATGTGTTTTTGGAGTTTCGAAGCTGCTTTTTTCTTTTCTTAAAGTGTTACTGGTAATGTAACTCCAGCTTTTATTTATTGTGTCTAATTCATAAAAGTTAAAATTAGTAGTTTCTTCAGGAACGTCAAAAGCTATAGTTAATGGATTATTTTCATCAATCATAATTGCAGAGTTGTTTATAGTTCTTCCCTCTAATTCAAACATTCCACTAGATTCAAAAGTATATGTTTTACCAGCACTATCATATTCCATTGGAATTCCACTTAATATAAAATCTATTGGGTCATTAAAAACTCTCAATTTTAATAAAATGGAGTCACTAGTTTGTTTTTTATCTTTAGTTAGAAATGCAAAAGATGGAATTGTTATCGTAGCATTTTTTAGATGAATAGACTGTTTTTTACTTGGGTCAATTTTATAAGTTTCAAAAGGTATTGTTAACCGTTTACTTGGAGGTTTAACACAGGGAGTATCTTCAGTATAGGTAATTTTTCCCTCAGCTTTTTGAATAAAATTATTGGACACTAATGAATTTTTTTGGATGCTTTTTTCTTTAGGGATTATATAGCTTTCTTCATTAACCAATAAAATTCCAATAACAATTGCGGCTAAGGAAATTGTAGTTCCAATAAACCATCCTTTTTTATAGAAAGGTAGAGTAGCAGAAGCATGTAGTTTGATTAGCTGATCAAAATTCTTCTTCTGATTGATGGAAGAAGATTCAACCTTTGGTCTATCGTAGTTAATTTTCATGTTGTAAATTTTATTTTAAGCTTGCCAAGTATTCTATGTGCTTTTACCTTTGCGTTATTCTCTTTTATTTCAAGAATTTCTGCAATTTCTTTAAAAGAACGGTCCTCAAAATAGCGTAATTCAATGATTTCTATTTCTTCCTTTTTTAAGGTTTTAAGTGCTAACTTTAATTTGAGTTGCTCTTCAGACGAGAATAATTCCTCTGTAGGTTCATCAATTAAAACACTTTTGAAAATAATAGAATCAATGTTTACCGTTTTTTCAGCTTTTTTATCCTTAAAACTTTGATAAACAATACTCATTGCTATACGATAAAGCCAACTTCCAAAAGGAACTCCTTTATATTCGTATTTATTGAGGTTGGTTAATGCTTTAAGAAACACTTGACTAGTCATATCATGTGCTTCCTCTTCGTTATCTAGTCTTTGGTAACAATAACGAAAAATTTGCTCATAATACTTGTTATATAATCCTTCAAAGTTTTTGGTATCTTTTTGAGCAGCTTTTATCATATCCAGCTCAGAAACAAGTTGTTCATTTGTATGATGATATGGACTAGCTGTTTGCATTAAATACTTATTACTTTTTGTTTAATTATATAACACTTAAAATTAAATTGGTTACAATAATAAGGCTAAGTTTTATCAATTCGAATTAACTTTCCTTTCATCATCTTATACTTTATACCCAAAATTAAGACCTCTTTCCCCTCTGTTAATTTAGAAAGAGCAATAATGTCTTCTTCAATCGTGTGAATAGTTCCATTAGTTCTTAAAGCTATTTCTAAATAATCAGGGTATATGAAACTGCTCGATGTACCACAAACAATGATATGTACCGGCTTATTAAATGTTGAAAGTAATTCTATGTCTTTTACCGGAGCCTGTCTCTTATACACATCT
>JAGXIB010000107.1 GCA_024635865.1 Flavobacteriales bacterium | reverse complement strand
TTCTTTTTTATGTTAAATTGGCTGTATTGCTTTTGTTAACTTATTTCGCCCATTCCTTTACTTTTGGAATCTTATGTTTGAGCTTAGCAATTATCATAATTTCTGAAAAAGGCATTCGCAACTATAATGAATGGATGATTGACGGGCTAAAAGTTTTTGGAGCTGCAATAGTTCCAATAGCATTATCAGTTTCTTTTGTGTTGTCAAGAACGTCTGTTTATAGTTATTTATCTAGCGAAGAGTTATGGAGTCAAATCACGAATTTTAAGTTTATTTATTCTTATCAGAATGAAACCTCTTTTTGGATATTAGCCTATGTTCTGTTTTCTCTTTTAGGTTCCGTTTTCTTTAAAGTCAAGAATAATCTTTCATTAATGTATCTTGCTTGTATTTTGTTTGGTTTGTATTTTATCTTGCCAGATGGAGTTGGTTATGCTAGTGTTTTTTCTATCAGAATTTTAATGTTAAGTTTTTTATTTCTATTGCTATGGTTGGCCTTGCAAAAAAGAAATCGATTCATCGAATACATAATCATCGGGCTATTGTTATTTTATCAATACCAGCGAATGAACGAACTTAAGCAATGGTCTCTTGAGAAGAATGTTAAAGCAATGGAAATAGTTGATTTAGGAGGTTTAATTCCAGAGAATAGTTTTATAAAGCCATTACGGACTTTAAATGTGTGGCAATATTTTCATTTATCAAATTTTTTAGGCGTAAATCAATCTCAAGTTATTTTAGAAAATTACGAGGCAGCTCATGATTACTTTCCAATTAAATGGAAGTATAATTTAGAAGATAAAAATAAGAGTCAAACACATGACTTTTTTCATACGACTTTAAATGGAAAAGAATACTCAGTAGATTATTTGGTCGTTATTGGAGAAGGTAAAACTGACGATGCTCGAGAGTTAGAGCAAATACAATTTGCTGAAGAGCACTTTCCAAAAGTTTATCAATCTGACTTTATAACATTATATAAAGTAGAAATTTAAATGAGAACTCTACACTACTTTCAAAAACATAAAAAAAAGAGCATTGTACTTTTAGTTTTGGGTGTCTGGTATTATTTTTCTTTACCGCAACAGCTTTTTTCAGATTCGACTTCCACTGTTATAGAAAGCAGGGAGGGTATTTTGATGGGGGCTAAAATAGCCGACGATGGACAATGGCGTTTTCCGCATAACGATTCGGTACCTCAAAAGTTTAAAGTCTGTATTTTAGAGTTCGAAGATGCTTATTTTTATTCTCACCCAGGCTTCAATCCTGTTTCTATTTTTAAGGCTTTAATTAAAAACATTCAGTCCAATAAAGTAAAGCGAGGAGGAAGTACCATCACACAACAAGTGATTCGTTTATCTAGAAAAGGTAAAGCTCGTTCTTATTTTGAAAAGGCAATAGAACTAATTTTGGCCACTCGATTAGAGTTAAGATCTTCTAAAGATAAAGTATTGTCTTATTACGTTTCAAATGCTCCTTTCGGAGGTAATGTTGTAGGATTGGATGTTGCTTCTTGGCGTTATTTTAACTGCAGTCCAGATCAATTGTCTTGGGCAGAAAGTGCTACTTTAGCTGTTTTACCCAATGCACCTAGTTTAATTTATCCTGGGAAAAATCAAGAAAAATTAGTTGCAAAGCGGAATCGATTGCTAGTTAAGTTATTAAACAATTCTATTATAGACTCTTTAACATACGACTTAGCCATTCTCGAAGAATTACCTCAAAAGCCCTTTCCAATTCCTCAAATTGCACCTCATTTATTAATGAAACTTGATCAGAAATACAAAGGGCAACGCATCAGAACATCTGTAAATATTAATCATCAAAAGAACGTTAACCAGATTGTGTCTGAAACTTACAAAGAATTAAAACAAAATCATATCTATAATGCTGCGGTCATTGTTTTAGATGTTCATACTAGAAAAGTGTTAGCCTATGTTGGCAATACTCCGACAGACAAAGCACATCAAAAAGACGTAGATATAATAACAAGTCCTAGAAGTACAGGGAGTATTTTGAAGCCCTTCTTGTTCGCTGGAATGTTAGATCAAGGTGAATTATTGCCGCATACCATTATGCCTGATATTCCAACACAAATAGCTAATTATAGCCCTCAAAATTTTAATAAAAAGTACGATGGAGCGGTTCCAGCTTCAGAAGCATTATATCGTTCTTTAAATATTCCAGCGGTAAGAATGTTACAGCAGTTTGGTCTAGAAAAATTTCATTTTTACCTGCAAAAAATGAAGCTAAAAGACGTCAAGTATTCCCCAGATCACTATGGATTGTCTTTAATTTTAGGGGGTGCTGAAAGTGATCTTTGGGACATTACTAAAAACTATGCATCATTTGCTGCTACAATTAACCATTATAGAACATTACAAAGTAATTATTATACTAATGAGTTCTCTGAACCTATCTTATTAGCTCGTCAAGAATTCGATTTAGGAAAGGTAACTACAGAAAAACCTATGTTTGATGCTGGATCATTATACCTTACTTTTGAAACGTTAACTAAATTAAACCGGCCAATGGGAGAAGACAATTGGGAGTTTTATGATTCTAGTCAAAAAATAGCATGGAAGACAGGAACTAGTTTTGGTTTTAGAGATGCTTGGGCAGTTGGAACTACAAAAGATTATACTGTAGGTGTTTGGGTTGGAAACGCTGATGGAGAAGGTAGAGCAGGATTAATAGGTGTAAAAGCTGCCGCTCCAGTTCTTTTTTCAGTTTTTGAACAATTGCCCCAATCTAATTGGTTTGATACGCCTTATGATGAATTAGTGGCGGTGGGAACTTGTTCAAAAAGTGGAATGTTGGTCGGGGAATTTTGTGAAGCAGTTGATTCTGTAATGATACCATTTGCAGGAAAAAGAACACAAACCTGTTCTTTTCATGACCTTATTCACCTTGATGAAGAGGAAGAACATCAAGTCAATAATAGCTGTTATGATTTAAGCCAAATGAAACATAAAAGTTGGTTTACCTTACCTCCTTTAATGGAGTATTATTACCAACAAAAAGATGCCACTTATAAAGTTGCTCCTTCTTTCAAATTAGGGTGTAATGGAAGTGAAGTTCAAAAAATGGAATTTATTTTCCCTAAACCAAACACTAAAATATTTTTGCCTAAAGGATTTGACGAAACAACGAATGAATTGGTTTTAAAAGTTGCCCATTCCGTTAACGAGACAACACTTTTTTGGTATTTAGGGGAGAAGTACTTGGGTGAGACTAAAGATATTCATGAAAAGTCTGTTTTGCCTACTTATGGAAGACATTTAATAACCGTAGTAGATGAGTTAGGGAATGAGTTAAAACAATGGATAGAAATAAGCGAATAATATGATGATTCAAAATAAGGTTAGGTTGTTTACGATATTACTTTGGATTCTTAATGTCCAGGTATTTGCAATACAAGATTCAATTCAAATAAAAATTATTCAGCCTATTTCTAAAGTTCAAAAAGTGATGCAATTTGAAAAATTAGAGTTAGGTATAGAATTACCTGCCTTTTATTTTGATAAGGTTAATCGTTTCATTAATAGTAAATCTCCAGTTTTATTTAACGACAAATACTTAGATCTAATAAACCCTTTCGACCCAAAACAGATAGATATCCAGTTCGATTTTTGGAAACCTGATGGAACTTCAAGAGTAGAACACTTTAAGAGGTTCGGCTTTTATTATAGTGCCTTTTCTCATCAAAGTGGAAAAGTTATTTCTTCTGGAACAGCCTATAACTTAAGAGGTCGTTTTACTCCAAAAGAATTAGGGAAATGGAAATGCAACGCTATAGTTATTTTTGGAAAGGATACGTTAAAATCAAATACGTTAAATTTTGAATGTGTTACCAACTCTGACTCAAAAAAGGGTTTTTTATCGATTAGTGAAAACAAAAAATACTTTAAAGTTAAGGATTCTTCCTTTTTTCCAGTCGGACAAAATATACCTTGGCCAGGAGATATTTGGTATAATAGTAAAGCGACTTTACCACATAGAGAATATGAGCAATATCATCGTCTAATTAAGCAATTTGCAACTGGTGGAGGGAACTATTTTAGAATGTTAATTACGCCTTGGACATACGATATCGAATTCGAAACGCTAGGAAATTACTCCCACAGGATGAGTAATGCATGGGAGTTGGATCAGTTAATTAACTTCTCTGAAGAAGAAGATTTAAAAATTCATTTTAATATGTTATTGCATGGAGTGCTTGAAAATCCTAGTGTTTATACCATTACTAATTGGGATTGGCCAGCTTATGACTCTCCTGTTTATGGAGATAAAACTTGTGTCGACCCCGAAGATAAAGGTTTTTGTTATGGAAGAGAGTTAGCATTAGCAAGTCCAATTGAATTTTTCACCTCCGAAGAGGCAAAACGTTTTTACAAAAACAAACTAAGGTATATTATTGCACGATGGGGTTACTCAACTAGTATTGGAGTACTAGAATTATTAAGTGAGGTTAATAACCTAGGGCAGCAGGGCAATTTGCAGAATAATGGAAATGGTTGTCCAAATATAGGTACGGTTACTAGTCCATACAGAGATAGCTCGAATGTCGTTCCTAAGATTGTTTTAGGGTGGCAGAACGAA
Organism: Flavobacteriales bacterium; assembly: GCA_024635865.1. Lineage (GTDB taxonomy): Bacteria > Bacteroidota > Bacteroidia > Flavobacteriales_D > Parvicellaceae > S010-51. The sequence continues at coordinate 10,810 of JAGXIB010000107.1, read as the reverse complement.
ATGGCAAAATATATAAAAGAGGAGTTAGAACATGATAACCATCCAATTGCTGTGAGTTACACAGGGCAACCTGATATAAAGAATGGAGACTTATCTTATTATTCTCCCTACATAGATATAGCGACTTATAATGCCTATTCATTTGATAAGAAACAAAATAAATATGCCCGTTTATTAGAGGAGTTAATTAGCTACAGGAAAACGAAGTTGCAGATCTCAAACTCTATTTTAAGAAAAGAAGACTCTCGTCGGTCGGTTGGTATAGATAAGCCTTTTATGTTGTCAGAAATTGGCTCGGGAATGACAGCATGTGATGATAACGTTATCTGGAAACAATCTATTTTCCTTTCACCATTTACGGGTCTTTCTGGAGTGGCAATGCCCTGGTTAAACTATAACAATAATCAAGACTTGTGGCGTTATTTTGGTTTCGTAAACCAGTTTATGAATGCTATAGACTTAAGTAAAGGAAAGTGGACTTCTGATTATAAAGCTTCAAAATCAAAAAAAGTAGAGTTATATCATTTAGTCTCTGAAGAAAGAGAAGTAATAGGGGTGATTAATAATAAAACTTATAATTACTTTACCATGAAAGAAAACTGCAAGGCATGCTTTTGCTCAAAGGATAGTGTTGTTAGTTACTTGAGAGAATTAGAAAATATAAAAAGTGATCAAAAAGAGAACCAATTATCCCTAAAGAAAATGGGGTCTTTTAAAAAGTATAATGCTTCGTTTTATAATCCACTTACTGGAATAGAAATTAGTTCTTCAAATGAGATTAAAAGCAGTTTATTTGGTCAGCTAATTATCCCTTATCCAGAGTTATTAAAAAAGGAAAGGCCTTTTGTTTATTTTAAACTTGAAACGGATTAAGGTCTTGAAGTTTTCTTTAGGTTACTTTCGAAAGTAACCCCATCCATTGATAATCATTTTAAAACCAATGTATAACATTAATATCCCGAAGATTAACTTAACCAATTGTGGGTTTAACTTCAGTGATATTTTAGAACCAAAATATCCTCCAATGATAAAAGTTACCGCAATAACTGCAGAGTAAGCAATAAATTCGTTGGTTACTTGTCCTCCTTTGTAGTAGTTGTAAAAAGCTAGTATTCCTATTGGAAGTAGCATTGTCGTGATGCTAATTCCTTGGGCTTCGTGTTGACTAACTCCCAAGACATAAATAATTGCAGGAACCATAATTACTCCACCTCCAATGCCAATAAATCCGCTAAGAGTTCCAGCCAATAGACCTATTAAAACTAAGCTAATAAATGTTTGGATGTCCATAAGTTAAAAATCTAAAGATAGAGAAATGTATCGAATAGGCTTTAACCTTACGTCATCGTCTATTCCCCAAGCCATATCAAAACGTATATAGTAACCAAAAAGTTTAGACCTAGCCCCAAAACCATAGCCATAAGCAATCGGTTCTTTTTGACTTTTTAAGATGATTTCATAATTAGCACCGCTAATAACTGAGGTATTAAATGAGTTTTCTGTGTCATAAGGGTTGGTTCCCGTCCAAGCTGTTCCAATGTCTCCAAAACCAATAATCATCAGGTTCTCTAAGAAGTCAGATTTAATGGGTTTTTTAGAAAAGTATTTTACTAATGGAAATCTAAGTTCATTATTAATAACAGCAAATGAGTTACCGTTTCGTGTATTTTGAAAGAACCCCCTCATAGGAGTGGCAATGGTCTGAAATTGGTATCCTTGAGTGTTAGAAGGGATCACAGAGTTATCAAATTTAGCAAACAACCAATTGTCGACACCGCCTAAGTAATAGAGTAGCTTTTGGTTTCCGAAAGAAGTGCTTGTTGCTAAACGACTTGCCCAATAGAAAGTTCTATGTATTTTTTGATAATGCCTAATGTCAGCTCCTAAAACAAAAAAGTCTGTTTGTCTTTTATCCAATTGGTGATTAAACTCTCCCCATAGTTTTAGCCTTGTTCCATCTAAAATGTTTAACCCTTTTTTTCTAGTATTATCAAAGATGTACTCTAGTTTCACTCCTCCAAAGTAGTCGTTAATTGTAGGTGTGTTTAGGCTAATGTCTTCTGTGCTAAGAGTTATGTTTCTGTCGTATCTTAAGCCAGAGGTAAGTCTAGCGCTGGCAACTTCACTAAAAGGATATTTTAAAGCTTGCTTAAACTCGTAAGTTTGTATTTTTCTTACATCAAACTGATTAATTTCCCTAAAGCTTCTTCTAGAAGCGAGGTATTTTTTATCTAACCTTCTTTTTAAGTTTTCAAAAGCAACTAAAAATTCAGTATTACTTAAATTTAATGGGATTCTAAACCCTCCAATTAGCCTGTAATCTTCAAATAAATCAGCCGCTCCTACTTGAATTAGTTCATTAAACCCAGAGTTAATGTAGCCTCCGCCATCATAACGTTGGTATGAGGGGGTTAGAAAGGCATTGTCTAATTGAGAAACTATTTTGTTGATGCTAAAGTTAGTCTTATAAAGTTCTTGTCTGGGAAGTTTGAAAGTGACCGAATCTCCATCTTTATTCACTAATTTAGGTTGTACAATTTTAATCGGAGACTTATCCTCTTCAAATTTTACCTCTATTTTTTCTATTTCTGTTTGTACATCACCATCAAACTGATAATTATTGATGTCTATTGCATTTGGGTCTGTTTTTATTGCTTCAGTTTTTATTTTATTTCTTGGTGGAGGAAGGGCTTCATTAGAACGAAGTGTTGCATTCATACAATGGGTAAACTTAACATCGTCAATATTTACAGGGTTGTCGGAATCAAAAGACCCTTTGTAGAAATGATACCTGCCGTTTTTATAGATGGTGTAGGTATAGTCTTTTTGACGGTTACTACTATTAAACTCTAAAATGCTTCGATCAAAATTAGTTAACTGTTCTGAAACGGAGAAATAACGATAATTAATACTAGTGTCAATACTTCTTATTGTACTGTCATAATAAGCTCTAAAACGATTCGTTATTCCGTTTTCATTAGATAAGTAGGTGTAATTACCTTCACTATATTCAACAGGTTTAGATTCATTTGCAAAAGGTGTTTTTGTTATTCTTTGTAAAAGCTCTTTAGGGTTTTCAATATCTATAATGTATAGATCTTTTGTGTAGGGATTTAATTCTATAATCGGTTTTTTAGTTCTCTTTATTGTATCGTTATTTCTATTAGAACTAAAAATTATTTGAGTGCCGTTTGAAACAAAATCTGGATCTAAATCATCGAATAAATCATTAGTAATCCTTTTTTGACTATTCCCAATCGGGTTGTATAGGTAAATGTCAGTTTGTCCATTTGCGACAGCAGAAAACACAATCTGGCTTCCATTAGGGCTATAATTCATGCTCAAAACTTTTTGTAGTCTAAGAATATTTCTGCTTTCTTTGTTTTTTGTGTTTACATCATAGAGGTTTAAGGTTAAGTTCCCTTTTTTTTCTTCAGAATAGACTAAGGTTGAACTGCTGGGGTGCCACAAAGTAACAGGGTAAGTGTAGTCAGCTATTCGATCTAAACGATAGCTACCTTTACCAATTTTTTTTCTTTTATGAGTTGATAATTCTTCCAACCAAACCTTGTATTGCCCTAATTCATAAGTTACAAACGAAGCGTATTTTCCGTCTGGACTGACTTTAAATTGCTGGTAAGTAGTATATCTTTTTTTTGTTTTAATTTCTAGGTCAGTTAATCTAATTTCTTGCTTGCTCATGTTATCGACTTTGTAACGTTCACTATAATAATGCACAAAGTTTGAGGAGATGTTATTTAGACTTGCTCCAATAGCAAAGAGGAAACCGCTTTCTACATTTCTACTAATACGAGTTAAATAGATAATGTTAGGAATCATTTTTTCTCCATAAACTGAACCAACATAATTCCATAAAGCAATACCCGCTAGTTCTGCATCTTCTCCCTCTAGCCAATTTAAATTTTCGAATTTCCCACTAAAAATAGCATCCTTTACTTTATTGTCAATTTCAGTATTCCAATCTTGTTTTAAATAGGCTAACAACCCTTCTTTAAACCAACTTGGCAGAGCTAACATGGTAGAGCTTTTTATCGCGTCTTTCCAGTTATTTCCAAACATGATTTTATTCAGTGCTATTTCTGCAATTCCCTTTTTTATTTGTTCATCTAGGTTTTCATGTTCGCCATCATAATAAACAAATAATTTTTCGCCTATGGTCTGAGTAATTCCTCCAATGTTAGAGTTTTCATCATTGGTTAATCCAATGTTACTTTGCCTGAATTCGGATAGCGTATTGTATACAATTATTTGTAGTTTATCCTCTATCTCTATGTCTAATTTTGCCTCGATTTTTTTTAAGTACTTATGAGCAGATTTTGCGGTGTAAATAGCATTTGTTTTTCCGCTAGCGGTAAAGTAGATTTCAAACTCTTCAAAGTCGTATCTTTGCCACATAAAAGAGTTGTATTGAACTCTATTTTGACCAAAAGACTGATTAGATCCAGTATAGAATTGAGCGTGTGAAATATCGATTAGCGCAATGGTCAATAACCATACTAAAACGATATGTGCAAAATGTTGTTTCATTTATTCAATTCTATACAACGTAAAGATAGTTAAAATCGTATGGAAATTGTAAATTTGCTGTCAAATTAAATGAAACATGATAAGAGTAGAACAGCATACCTTTAACCCTTTTCAGGAAAATACTTTTTTAATTTATGACGAGACCAAAGAAGCGTTAGTCGTTGATCCAGGATGTTATTTTCCAGAAGAAAAAGAGCGGTTTAAAGCATTAGTTAAATCAAAAGGATTAAATTTAAAAGGAATCATAAGTACTCATAGTCATTTAGACCATGTGTTTGGGAATCATTTTGTTATGAATGAATTTAATGTGGGGCTAACGATTCATAAAGAAGATTTACAAACATTACAACTTTTAAAATTTACTGCCGATAAATATGGAATTCCAGATGTCGAAGAGTCTCCTTTGCCAACTTCGTTCATAAAAGAAGGAGAACAAATAAAATTTGGAAATTCGGTGTTAGAGGTTGTCTTTGTTCCTGGCCATGCTCCCGGACATATCGCATTCATAAGTCATGAAGATAAGTTTGTAATTAATGGAGACTGTTTGTTTCAAAGAAGTATTGGAAGGACAGATTTACCAGGCGGAAATATGGAACAATTATTAAAGAGTATTAGAACACAATTGTTTACTTTGCCAGATGATTATGTTGTTTATTGTGGTCATGGACCAAGTACAACTGTTGGTGATGAAAAAGCTAATAATCCATTTTTAAATTAGTTGGAAAATTCTTTAGCATTTTATTGGGTTTTTAACGCCATATTTTTTGCAATAATTAAGAAGTCACGATCAACAACCTCTTTATCCTTTTCCATTCTTTAATCGTTTAAATGTTTTTTTGTCTATTCTGCGGTTCAATAAGTTTATGAACTCGTATAGAGTAGTATTTGTTTGTCCTGTTTCTTCTTTTCTGTTGAAGCAATCAAAGCTGTCTGGCGAAAGTCTGCAGAAGTTAGAGATCGTCCTTTAAAAGAATAGTTGTTTTATAAAAGAAGCTCTAATTTCTCTTCCATAAAATGGATCATTTGTAATTTGGAAAAATGACTAGCTTAGCACTTTATGTTTCCTATAATATAAATCAATACTCACAATAATAGCTGCAAACCCCCAAACAGGAACGGAGGCTTTATCTGTATCTAAATAATTATTTAATATTCCGTGGGTAAAGTAAGTGACTAATCCCAGCATGACCATCATCAAAATACGTTTAACAGCCTTATCTTCTAACTCTAAGTAAAGTTTGGAAGCAGTGTAAAAGATTACGATCACTAATAAAATCATAGAGAGGCTACCTAATACTCCCTGTTCTGCCAATGGCCCTAAATATTCACTATGTGCATTTCCTCCAGTTCCAAAATTAGTGCTAATAATGGTTAAGTCAGAAGCTTGTTGAAAAGGAGCATATTGAAAAGAATATACTCCAGGTCCCCATCCAAATATTGGACGTTCCTCAAACATTCTTATGGCGCAACTCCATCTGTTTAAACGTTCTAAATTAGAGGCGTCTGAACTGACGTTAGACATAGACTCTAATCGTTCTCCAAAGTCCTCAGTAGTGTGTTCTGCATCATTTTTTTGAACCATGTAACTTAATTCAGTAAAGTTTATAATGATAAAAGAACCTACAAAAATCCCTATATACATTAAGTACTTGAATTTAATTTTAAAAACAAATAATAAATAAACCATAAAAGCTCCAACAACACTAACCCAAGCTGCTCTGGTGTAACTATAGAATAAAGCCACTGTAAAAATCAATAGAATTATAGCGATTAGTGCTCGAGAAATAGCGCTTCGTTCTTTATCAAAAAACAAACTAACCACAATAGGGTAAAACAAAGCAATAATAGCTCCATAAGAGGTATGATCTTTAAAAAATGGAGACATAATCCAGTGACCAGCCTCTTCGCTAAATCCTTCACCTGCGTGTTTAATGACGGTAATTAACAAAACAATGGTTAGTGGAATAAGGTAAGCCCAAATAAAAGCATTAATGTTCTTAAAACGATGTTTAAAAACTTGTATTCCGAAAAAGTAAACAGGAATAACAAACCAAAGTCTAGAAAGTAAAAACTTAAAGGAAACTAGTGGTATTTCGCTTGTGAAAGAAGTGATTAAAATCCATAGTAGTTGAAAGAGTATTACTAAGGTGATGGGGTGTTTTAAAACAGAGCTATCTAGCTTTTTTTTATAAAAGATCTGTTTAGATAAGTAAATGAACATAATCCCGAAAAGAATAGGTTCTGTAGGCAAATATAATCCAAGTCCTCCCATATCCATTTGCTCAAGGTTTAGAGAGAATGGAGTACAGAATACAGCAAATAAAAGAAGTTTATCTAAAGCAAAAACAGTAGCGTACACAATAGCTAAAGCTAAAGGAACTAAACTTAAAAAGTAAAAATCGTAATAAAATAAGTAAGCATTTAGAATACTAAATAATATTCCAACAGTATAAACCCATTTATTTTGGATAAAACTATACATGCTTTATTTTGCCTTTAGTTCTTTGATTTTTTCTGAAAAGAGTAATAGAATAAAAGTTAAAAATACGGTGATAATAGTCGAAATAAGAACGATTAGCCATCGGATTGGGTATGCTTTTTTCTCAGCAGGACTTGCAGTTTCTACAACAAACTTATGAGAGATACTTGAGTTAGCGTCTGTTTCTGCCTGCTCGTAAGAAGTCTCCATGGTAGAAATACGCTCAGCTAAAAACTCTACTTTTACTTGAAACGAATGTAAAACACTTCCATACTTTTCTGTCATTTCAATTTTCTTTAAATATCTATTTCTAGTTTCTAGATCTTTAGCATTTAACATTGCTTCTGTTAATCCCTGATACGCTTCGTTAGTAACAACTCCCAATCTAGTTAAGTTAGACATCGTATCCATAAGCATTATCATTTCGTTTTGAAGTTTTAATAGCTTCTTCTTTTTAATCTGGAAGTCTGGATAAGCCCTTTGGTGGATCATGTTATTTTTAATACTATCAAATAAGCCAGCAATGTGGTTTGCTATAAGTGCTGCAGTATCTGGACTTTTATCCATTACTTTTATTAAAACTGCTCCTTTGTTATTACGTTCAAAATTTATGAAATCGCTATAGGTTTTAGCTAGTGTTGTGTTTTTAAATTTATCATCTTCTTGAATGTCATAATGACTCATTAAATCGAAAGTGCTAATAACATTATTTCTAATCGGTTCAGAACCTAAAATTTGTAGCATTTGTTCTGCTTCTTCTTCTTCACCAAATTTACTGACACTTTGGTCTTCTGTTATTACTTCAGAAAAGGTAACGGCACTTGCTTTTGTTGGGTATAATGTTACAGTAGACTGGTAACGTTCCTCCATTAATAAAGAAACAACAGAAGAAACAGCCGCCGCTATAATTCCTATAATAATAAACACTTTTTTATACTTCCAGATAAAGTCAATAAGGTCTATAGCGTTAAAATCTTGTGTTTTATTTTCCATTAGTTCTATAATTAAAGGTGGCAAATGTAATGAAGTTGTTTAAAGTTTTCAAAGATTTGTGCTTCGACCTGTGGTTTTCTTTTTAGTACTTCTTTATTCACAAGATTAGAAAACAGACTTTTATCAGAATTATTGCACAAATAATTTAATCTTTTTTCAGAAGATGTACAATGTTTTTGAGGTCTATCATTTTTGTAATCAATGAGATGATTAGTCCAGCTATACCAAATAATATAAATTGAGAATACCAAGCCATGTTTACGTAGTTGCTAAAACCATAATAACTTGTGTAAACTAAGAGGGTAAAACTTATCGTAGATAGGAGAGTGATCCTGTTTATTTTTATATTTAGTAGTATTATAGATAAAATAACTTGACCTATAACTGTTATCGTTTGAGTAATTAAACTTGCTGTTGCAGCACCAAACGCTCCATAGATTGGGATTAAATAAAAATTTAATCCTATGTTTAGAATAACTCCCCCAAAAGCTAACCAGTTTAAGAGCTTTAAATTTCCGTTTGCTGTCAATAAGGTCCCGAAGATATAGGTGGTGCTAACTGCAATAAAGCAAAACAATAAAATTCCAAAAGAGTTAACAGAGTTAATTAATTCAATTCCCGAAAGTTCATACCTCCATTCTATGATGCTTGTTTTAGTTAAAAAAGCTGCTGAGGCAATGACTACAGAAGCAGAGAAAAGGAGTTTAAAAGAAGTAAATAACAACTCATTTATATTTTCTTTTTGTTTGAGTAGCCTAGAGAATAAAGGGAGTAATAATCCTGCGAATAAAAATCCTAACATGTTAAAAGCTTCAAAAAATCGATAGCCTTGGGCATACAAGGCCGTCTCTTCTTTTCCATTAGGTAATAATCGTTCCAGCATAATTGCATCAGAACGATAATAGATCATCATTAATAAGATTAAAGTGGCATAGGGTAAACTTTGTTTTATAATGGCAATTGAGAATAGTTTACTGACTTTAAATTTAACTTTTCCAGTTTGTTTTATAACAAAAATAAAAGCAACGATTAAAGTGGTAAAGTAAGCTACTGTTTGAGCATAGGCAAACCATTCAATCTCAAATGGAGTGTTAGCATTTCTCCCCCAAAGGAGGTACGATAGAATCCCAATTAATAAAAAACGATCTAATACGGATATAATGCTGTCCTGCTTAAACAATAATAATCCCGACAAATTAGACCTTAGATAAAGAATAAACGCGACTAAAACCTGATTAAAAGTTAAGACACTCAATAACCAATAATAGTCTGGCGGATAATTTAATAGCCAAGCAATCATATATATTAGAATAAAATAGAGAAAGGAGAAAGCTATTCTAATCGAAATTATTCCAGAAAAGTGTTTGTGTAAAAGGTGTTTGTGCTGAGCTATGTTTCTGGTGTTGTAGTTAACAATTCCAGCATCTAAAAAAATATTTAAAATATAAGTCAACCCCAATAAAGAAAAGTAAACTCCATAATCTTCTCCAGTCTGTTTTAGTACTTCTGCATCAATTCCTAATATGTAGAATGGCTTAACGATGATGTTAAGAACCAAAACCAAAATTAGATTTATAATGAATTTTTTTTGCATGTAGTCTATAAAAAAGGCCTCGTAAAAACGAAGCCTTAGTAATAAAAGTATGTAAATCTATTAAAATTACCTTATTTACCTGTGAAAGAAGGTTTTCTTTTTTCCATAAAGGCAGAAGTTCCTTCTTTAAAGTCATCAGTTCCGAAGCATTTACCAAATTCAGTAATCTCAGCAACGAATCCATCAACACCTTCTCTGTATTGAGCATTGATAGCATTAATGGCACTTTCTATTGCTTTAGGAGAATTTCGCATTATTTTACCTGCTAATTTTTCACAAGCTGGGATCAGTTCTTCTAAAGTAACCACAGCATTGACTAATCCCCATTTTTCAGCTTCTTCAGCTCCTATCATTCCAGCTGAAGTTATCATTTCAAAAGCTTTTCCTTTTCCAACTAGTTGAGGTAGTCTTTGAGTTCCTCCATAACCAGGGATCACTCCTAGTGAAACTTCAGGCAACCCTAATTTAGCATTGTCGGAAGCTATTCTTATGTGTGCAGCCATAGCTAACTCTAGTCCACCACCTAAAGCAAACCCATTTACGGCTGCGATTACAGGTTTAGATAAGTTTTCTACTAAATTAAACAGTTTTTGATGTCCTTCTGCAGAAAGCAATTTTCCTTCTTCAATAGAAAAGCCAGCAAATTCTTTGATGTCTGCTCCAGCAACAAAAGCCTTTTCTCCACTACCAGTTAAAATAACAGTTTTTAGGTCGTTATTCTCTTCAATAGAGGTGAAAGCACTACTCAGTTCTTGAATCGTTTCTTTATTTAAGGCGTTTAGTTGATCGGGTCTGTTTATTGTTACGTAAGCTGTCCCTTGTTTTATTTCAAATAATATATTGTTGTAACTCATAATCTATTTTTTAAAGGTAAAACACAAAGATAGAGAAATATATTTCTTTAGTATCCACAAATTATTTTGTATTTTGGAAGCTAAATTATTCCGATTGTTAAATTTATCCCCAATAAAATGAAGACTGCTAACCCCATTGATATTAGAACCATTGAAGTTCTTTTAGTAGAAGATAACTTAGGGGATATTTTTTTAGTGAAAGGCTGCATTCAAGGTTCTAACGCAACAAACCGTTGCTATTTAATTAAGATACTAAGCTACATTTTTTAATTCAAAATTCATCATTTCTGTAGGAGTTTTATATCCAATAATTTTTCTTGGTCTATTGTTTAATTTTTCTTG
>JAGXIB010000106.1 GCA_024635865.1 Flavobacteriales bacterium | reverse complement strand
GCTTGAACATGATCATCAGTTGCAATTGGAAGATTAGTTGCATCAGTCATAAAGCTATTAGTGTTTGTGTTAAATCGATGTACTTTATCTGAAGAGAGTTCGCTTCCGTTTGGAAAAACATGATATCCTCCAATAATGTAAATGGTATCTTTTATTCTACTAGCACTAGCTGCAATTTTACCTAAAGTATCTGGTAAATTTGCTAACGTTTCTGCAACTCCTGTTAATGTATTTATGCGGTAAGAACGGAGGTGAATTCCAGAGTAAGCCTTAGTTTCGTCTATTCCTCCAAAAGAATAAAGGTAGGATGTAGAACCAACAAACCCCTCACAAACTGCATTGTTTGTAACAGCTTCAGGTAATTGTCCAATCTCGTTAACTTCCCATACTTGAGCATTAGTAGCAACAGTCGTTAAGCTAATAAGGACGAATAGAATATTTTTAATCATGTTTATTTTTTTAATAAAAGACGTGAATCTAATCACAAACTTACAACTTAACTCGATGAATAAAAGGGGAGTATTTGGTAAATTCAAAAAATAATAAGACCTTGTGCGCCATGACATTTGATGAAATAGGCTTACACGAAGAATTGTTAGAAGGATTATCTTGTATGGGATTTGAAAAAGCAACTCCGATTCAAGAACAAACAATTCCAGAAACTTTAAAAGGAAGAGACGTAATTGGTTGTGCCCAAACAGGTACAGGGAAAACAGGAGCATTTATATTGCCAATTTTGCACAAAATAAAAACAAAGGGATATAAAAATACCAGTACTTTAATTATCGTTCCAACACGTGAATTAGCACTTCAAATTGATCAGCAGGTACAAGGATTAGCCTATTTTACTGGGGCAACATCTATTACTTTATATGGTGGAGGAAAAGCAGGAGATTTTAATGCTCAAAAAAGAGCAATGGCTCAAGGAGTAGATATTATTATAGCCACTCCAGGTAAGTTGATTTCTCATTTAATTATGAAAAGTATTAATGTCGATACCATCGAAAATCTAATTTTTGATGAAGCAGATCGTATGTTAGACATGGGGTTCTACGAAGACATTTGTAGAGTCATTACATTCTTGCCAGAGAAAAGACAAAACTTAATGTTTAGCGCTACCATGCCTCCTAAAATTAGAGATTTAGCTAAGCGTTTTTTAACTGATCCGATAGAAGTAAACATTGCATTATCAAAGCCTTCGGCAGGAGTAACACAGACAGCCTACATGGCTCATGAGTCTCAAAAAACACCATTAGTTGTTGATATAATAAAAGCTAAACCAGAATATAAAAGTATCTTAATCTTTACTTCTACAAAGCGTAAAGTAAACGGGATTGTAAAGTCTTTGAAAGGAAATGGTTACGATGTTAAAGGAATTTCTTCAGATTTAGAACAAGCAGAAAGAGAAGAAGTTCTATTAAATTTTACTACAAAAAAAGTACGTGTTTTAGTCGCTACAGATGTTATCAGTAGGGGAATAGACATTAAAGACATTAACTTAGTTATTAATTATGATGTGCCTGGTAACCCTGCAGATTATGTTCATAGAATAGGACGTACAGCAAGAGCAGACACAAAGGGAGCAGCAATTACACTAATCAATGTTGATGACATGTATAAGTTCAGAAGTATTGAGCAGTTAATAGAAAGTACTGTAAAGAAATTGCCTCTACCAGATGGTTTAGGAGATGCTCCGGTTTGGAAAGAGAAATCTGTCAACAGTAAAAAGAAACCATACAGTAAAAAGAAGTTTTTTAATAAAAAGAAAAAGCCGTCTAATTAATTAGTTAGTTAGTTCGGTTTTTATTTCAGAATTATTGGAAAGCGTTTTATGAACAGGGCATTTATTTGCGATGGATAGTAATTTTGCTTTTTGCTCATCGTCTAAATCTCCATAGATTTCAATTTTACGATCAAAAATGTCAATTTTCTTTTGACTATTTTCAACTTCTTCTGCATCACTACTATAGTCTTTTCCATGGTTTATATGAACGATTACTTTTTGTAGGTCCCATTCTTTCCTATCAGCATACATTCTTAATGTCATAGCGGTACAAGCTCCTAATCCAGAAGAGACATATTCATAAGGAGAAGGCCCAAAACCCCTTCCTCCAACATTTTCTGGTTCATCTGCAATCAATAAATGTTTTCCTGCAATTATTTCAGAAGTAAAATCTTCGTTCCCTATGCTTACTGCAACTTGGTGGTTAGATTTTAATTGTTCTTTTTCTGGAATAGTGATGTAACGTTCTGCCCAACCTGCAATTACATTACCTACATAGCTAGAGTCCTTTTTGTTAGTCAATAAATGATCTGCACCATCTATAGAGATAAAACTTTTAGGGTGGTGGGCATACTGATAAATTTCTTTAGCATTTTGAACACCTACTGTTTCATCTTGAGGAGAGTGAATCACTAATAATGGTTTACGAAGAGATTTAACTTTAGACTCCATGTTCTTTGCCTCTATGTCTTCTAAAAACTCTTTTTTTACGGTAAAAGACCTTCCTCCAATAAAAACTTCAGCAATTCCAGTTTTTTTAATTTCCGCTACATTAGATTTAAATAGATGTTTTACATGGCTTGGTGAAGACGGAGCTCCAATTGTCGCTATTGCTTGAATGGACTCTATTTTTTTGCCTGCAAAAATAACAGCTGCACCGCCAAGAGAATGTCCAATCAGAATAGAGGGAGCTTTATAATGTTTAGTTAAATAATCAGCTGCAGCGGAGAGGTCTTCAATGTTTGAAGAAAAGTTAGTGTTTTCAAAATCGCCTTCACTTTCACCTAGTCCAGTAAAGTCAAATCTGAGTACAGCTATCCCTTCATTATTTAGAGCTCTTCCAATATTTCTTACTGCTGATAAATTTTTATTACAAGTAAAACAATGAGCAAATATAGCAAAGTTATGCGCTTCTTGGTTAGAGGGTAACTCTAGTCTGGCTGCTAATTGTTGTCCATTTTTATTAGGAAAATTTACTTTTATGATGCTCATAATTAAAACTTTATTTATTTAATACATTAGTAGTTTGGTACTTGAATTCCTTACAAGGAAAGATCTAATACATCATTAGTAGTTGACCTGTTTTCTCAAAGGCTTCTCCATCTTCTCTTTTGTAATGTAGAATGAAGTGATAAACACCAACAGGGGATTTTACTCCTTTAAATTCTCCGTTCCAGGGGTTAAAACTATTGGTAGAGAAAACTAACTGATGATAACTGTCAAAAATTGAAAGCTTGTAATCTTCTAAACAAACTGTACTGTATTGAAAATAGGGTTTGAAATTATCGTTTTGTCCATCTCCATTTGGAGTAAACGTATTTGGAATATAAATATGTTCCTGACAGTCTATGGCTTCATAGTTAAACAATATGGTGTCATTATTGTTGTTAATTCCAAAACCTTCATAAGTACCTGCTTCATCAATAGAGATAACATTAGTAGAGTCTCCTGTGTTCCATAATACATTAGATAAACTTAGATTTGAAACATCTATTTCATAATCCAAGCCAGTTACTATACAAAAAGGACTCAATGAACTATCGTTTATGACAATAGAACTATTAGTTGTTTCATAAACAGACTTACAAGCTCCTAATTTTCCTGAGAAATTAGATTTTTCACAGGCAAATAAACCTAATGTAGTTAACCCAATAATTAAAATTTTCATGTCTTTTATTTTTTAGGTTTTAATGAGTATTGAATCCCCACTTGAGCAGACAAAGGAAAGTATCTGGCAAAATAAATAGGAACATTAATCCTTCCATAAAACTTAAAATGATTATTAAAGTTAATTCCATATTGCGCATTAACAGATCGCTGATTAGTAAAGATTAAACCTAAGAAATGACTTTTAATAGCTCCTGAATAGGTGATAATGTTATGGATTTCTAATTGTTGATTAAAACTTGATTGATTGAATTGAATCATAGGAATATAAGACCATTTTTTACTTATTTTAAATAAGTATGAGGCGTTGATGTTTGTTTCCATTGGAGCATTAGAAGTACCACTTTGTAAACTATTATTAGGTTCAGTTATATGGTTTAACGAAACACCAATTTTTAAATGTTCATGATTGTAAATAATAGAAGGTCTAAAATTGAGATAACTTGGGGAACCATTTCCAAGATAATCATTAGTAGGAAAAACAATTCCTTTTCTTGGGTCAATCATATCGCCAAAGATTAATTTGGTAGTGTCTATATATAGCTTAGTTCTTTCAATCCCTAATCCAATATGAAAATTTTTAACTTTTTTCTTAAATGCTAAGCCTAAAGTATTTTTATATAATCTATTACTCCAATTGTCAAGGGTGTAATATAATCCAATGCCAAAAGATTTTTTCTTATCTAAATAGCCATCACCGCTAATGCTATTGTGTACCTCTTGAAAAGAGTTGTTTGGTAAAGTAGAAAAAGTCGCTAATGAGAAGTTCTTTCCTTGTAGACCAATATTTGCAGGGTCCCTTATTGTATTAAATTGGAGGTAAAAAACAGTTTCAGAGCTGCGATCAGAAAGTTGATTTTCCAATTTTATAGAATCTTGCCCCCAGTTAAGAAAAGGGAGAACAATAAATAGGATACTAACAGGCAGCTTTTTCTTCATAGAGAATGATTAAAATGTAAAAATAGAGATACTTCTATTCTTAAAACAATTAAGAGTATGTAAAAGTTACATTGTTGAAAAATAGTTTTTTCCGTTCATTAGTAGACTTCCTATATTTTGGGCTTTTTAATATTTAATCTTATTTTCGTGGACAGAACATAATAGATTAGTTATTAAAAATATTTTGGATAAATGAAATTCGGAACAAAAGCAATTCACGCGGGTTTAGAGCCGGATTCAGCAACTGGAGCAATCATGACTCCAATCTATCAAACCTCTACTTTTATACAACATGGAGTAGGGAATCATAAAGGATTTGAGTATTCTAGAGCATCAAACCCAACTAGAAGTGCTTTGGAAAGTAATGTTGCAGCCATCGAAAATGGAAAATTTGGGGCAGCTTTTGGTTCGGGTTTAGCTGCTATTGATTGTGTTCTCAAAATGCTGAAGCCTGGAGATGAGGTCATCTCTACAATTGATTTATATGGAGGGACCTACCGAATTTTTAAATCAATTTTTGAACAATATGGAATTAAATTTCATTTTATCTCAATGGAAAATACCTCCGGAGTAGAAGCAATACTAAATGAAAAAACAAAATTAATCTGGGTAGAAACCCCTTCTAATCCAACCATGCAAATTATAGACATTAAAGCAATGTCGAAAATAGCGAAGTCTAATAACGTAATGTTAGCTGTAGATAATACTTTTGCTACACCATATTTGCAAACTCCTTTAGATTTAGGAGCTGATATTGTAATGCATTCTGCGACGAAATATTTAGGTGGCCATTCAGATGTTGTTATGGGAGTTCTAGTTTGTAAAGATGAAAAGATAGCTAAAGAAATATACAGAATTCAAAACGGTAGTGGAGCTGTTTGTGGTCCAATGGATTCGTTCTTAGTATTAAGAGGCATAAAAACATTACACTTAAGAATGCGTGAACACTGTAAAAATGCCAAAGCAGTCGTTGACTTCCTAAAAGATCATCCCAAAGTAGATAAGGTATATTGGCCAGGGTTACCCTCTCACAAAAATCATAAAATAGCGAAAAAGCAAATGAAGGACTTTGGAGGCATGGTTTCATTTACATTAAAAGGGGATCATTTAGAAGATGCTTTGAAAGTTTTTAAAAGTTTCAAAGTGTTTTCTGTTGCAGAGTCTTTAGGAGGAGTTGAATCTTTGGCCAATCATTCGGCATCAATGACTCATGCGACTATACCTAAAGAAGAAAGAGAAAAAGTCGGCATTACTGAATCGTTAATTCGATTGAGTGTTGGTATTGAAGATGCTGAAGACTTAGTAGAAGATTTAAAACAAGCCTTAAAATAAACAATCCCCCATGTCTTCATGCGTAGGAGATTTTTTAATAATTTAATAGTTAAATAATAAAAGAAAGAAAATGAACACACCTGTTGGAATTCCCTCAATAGATTTATTAGATTTTTTATCAGATGATAAAGAGAGAAGAGCAAAATTTGTAAAGTCGATAGGAGAGGCTTATGAAAGTATTGGCTTTGTTGCAGTCCGTAATCATGGAATTAGTGATGAGTTAATTGATGAACTTTATACAAAAATAAAAGCCTTCTTTAGTTTAACGACCGAAGAGAAATTAAAGTACGAAATTGAAGGAATAGGAGGGCAAAGAGGTTATACTTCATTTGGGAAAGAACATGCAAAACAAAGAAAGGCAGGTGATTTAAAAGAGTTTTGGCATTTTGGACAGTTTGTCGAAGACGGAGATCCAATAAAAGAAATTTACCCAGAGAATGTAGACGTGTCAGAGGTAGATGGATTTTTAGCTAAAGGAAGAGAAGCTTATTTAACTTTTTTAGAAGCAGGCAGAAAATTGCTAAGTGCGATCGCATTATATTTAGAGTTAGACGAGCACTATTTCGATCAGCACATTCACAATGGTAATAGCTGTCTCTTATACACATCTGACGCTGCCG
>JAGXIB010000105.1 GCA_024635865.1 Flavobacteriales bacterium | reverse complement strand
TGTAAAAGGAGTAGAGAGTCAAAATGGTAACTTCTCACATATAAGTTTAATTCGCTCAACAAACGTTAGTATTAAAGATTCTTATTTTCATCATGCGTTCGACTACGGTGGAGGTGGCGCAGGTTATGGAGTAGTTGCAATGTATACAACCGGAGAATGTTTAATAGAAAATAACATATTTGAACACCTTAGACACAGTATGTTGTTGCAGGCTGGAGCTAATGGAAATGTGTTTAGCTATAATTACTCTATAGATCCTTTCTGGACAGAAGTTTCTTTGCCTAGCAATTCTGCTGGGGATATGGTATTGCACGGAAACTATCCGTATGCTAATTTGTTTGAAGGGAATATTTGTCAAAATATTGTAATCGATGATTCTCATGGGGCTAATGGTCCTCATAATACTTTTCTTAGAAATAGAGCCAATACATATGGTTTGTTTATGAATTCTGGTACCGTAACAGATAGCTGTAGTTTTATAGGAAATGAAATTACAAGCAATACTTTTTTTCAAGGACTTTATTCATTAAGTGGGATAGGTCATTTTGAATATGGAAATAATGTTAAAGGAAGTATTATGCCTTCTAATACTGTAGGAAATTTTAATTTTTCTTATTACCTAGACTCAGCCCCAGATTTTTTAAATGCAACTCAATACCCTTTTTGTGGAGCTCCAGCTATTTTTAATTCTGATTTTAACTCTGCTTACCAGAGAAATGAACTCGGGGTTAAAGCTGCTTGCGGAAATGAAGAATATGCTTCTTTTAACAATTATTTGGAAAACAAAATCTCTGTTTTTCCAAATCCATCAAATAGTAATATTAACTTTGCCGACCCTACTTTTGTTCAACTGTACAATCAACTTGGCGAAGCTATTTTTTTCTCTAAAGAACGAATAGTAAAGCTAAATGTGTCAAAATATCCAAGAGGGCTTTATTTGTTAAAAACAGAAGAAGGTGTTGTTAAAATAATTTTAGAATGAATAGAATAATATTTTTGCTTTTTATATTAGTTTCATTTATTTCATTTGGTCAGCGACCTAATGAAGGAAAAGGCGGAACAGGTTCTCCTAAAATAGGGGTAATAACAGGAAGAGTAAATGATTCTTTGTCTAAAAAACCAATGCAATATGTAACGGTTGCTTTATTCAGTGCAAAAGATTCAAGTCTAGTAACGGGAGCAATAACAGATGGGGTAGGAGAGTTTAAGATTAAAGATATTCCCACAGGAGAATATTATGCGCGATTTTCATTTATTGGATATAACAATAAAATTATTAATGACATTATTATTTCAACATCTGATCGAGAAATAGACTTCAACAAAGTTATTTTATCTCCAGATCAGAATTTATTAGAAGACGTTACTGTAATAGCAGATAAGCCTTTAGTTGTCTACGAAATTGACAAGAAAGTAGTCAATGTCGAAGGAATGACTACTGTTGCATCAGCTACCGCTATTGAAGTATTAGAAAACATTCCTTCTGTTACTGTAGATATGGATGGAAATGTTAGTTTAAGAGGAAGTTCAGGCTTTACCCTTCTTATAGATAACAAGCCTTCGCCTATGGAAGCTACTGAAGCCCTTCAGATGATTCCTGCAAGTAACATTAAAGACATAGAAATAATAACAAACCCCTCAGCTAAATATAATGCAGAAGGGACAAGTGGTATTATCAATATTATTTTAAAGAAAAATAAATTGGAAGGCATTAGTACTTTAGTTAATTTGAACGGGGGAAACTACGATAACTATGCAGGAGATTTTTTAGTGAGTATAAATAAAAATAAAATAAAGTTTAATATTGGAGCAAACTATAGAAATGCTAATAGATATAGAGACATTACTCAAGAAAGGTTAATTACTTTTAACGAAGGAGAATCTGCAGTTAATTCAATTGGATTACACCGGTTTTTTAGAACAAACTATGGTTTAAATGCCGCTTTAGAATGGGCTCCTAATCGAAAAAGTTCATTTTCTTTTGGTGTAAATGGAAGCCAAAGACAATACAATGCTGCTGCAAACTATGATTTTAGAGAGTTAACCAATGGTGTATTAATCAATGAATATACCAATAAGGAGAGAACATTAAGACAGTTTTATGGCCTGACATTAAGTTCAGGTTATGAGTATTTGATTAATGGAGATAAAGAGCATAGAATTAACATTACTGGAATGTATAATCTAAACGATGGAGAAGAGGATGCGTTAACAGAAAGTTTTGACTTGCTAGGAAATCGTCAAGAAGGGAATAACTCTACAGAAGTTGGTCCTTCTAAACTTTTTAGAATTGATTTAGATTATGAAAAACCATTAAAAAATAAAGCAAAACTTAAAATAGGGGCGCGTACAGATTTTGGGAATAACAAGGATGATCAAAACTCTTTTGAGTTAAATCAAACAACAGGAGAATACGTTAAGCTACCGCTATTTTCTTCTATTGTCAACTATAAGCAAAATGTTTATGCTGGCTATGCCATTTATAGCGGTAAGCTTAAAGAAAAATTAGGCTATCAATTTGGACTAAGATCAGAGTATACTGATCGAAATATATCTATGGAAACTATGAATAGTGAAACGATTATCCAAAGATTAGACTTTTTTCCTTCAGCTCATTTTTCTTATCAAATGAGCAAAAAGAATCAACTAAAAGCCAATGTTTCTAGACGAATTCAGCGTCCTAGAAGTTGGAATTTAGAGCCTTTTATTTTTTGGGAAGATCCTTACACAGTGAGACAAGGTAATCCTAATCTTTTACCAGAGTATATTCAATCATATGAACTGGGGTGGATTTCAGAACTGAAGAAAGGCAGTTTTTCTTTAGAGATGTATCATAGAAACACGATTAATACGATAGAGAGAATACAGGAGCCATACGATTCTAATGTAGTTCTTAAAAGACCTATCAATGCTGGGGTTTCTAATTCAACGGGGCTAGAGATTTCTTACAGAAAGAGGTTTAAAGATTGGTGGAGTGTAGATGTAGGGGTAAATTCTTTCTTTTATCAAATCTCAGGAGTATTAAATGACATCGCATTTGATAGTGAGGCTTTTACATATAATGTAAGGTTTGCAAATACCTTTAATATTGCAAGTGATTGGAAGTTTCAACTAATTTCAAGTTATACGAGTCCACAAGCAACAGCCCAAGGGAGAACCAATGGTTACTATTCGGTAGATTTAGCATTGAAAAAAGATTTCTGGAAGAATAGAATGTCGACATCTTTTCAGTTTAGAAATGCATTAAACTCTATTAAAAGAGAAACATGGATTGACTCACCTACTCTTAGTACATATCGACTAGCTGTTCCAAAGTGGCCTGTTTTTTCAGTGGCCCTTGCTTTTAGGTTGAATAACTATAAGAATCAAGATAAAATTAAAACGGTTAAAGGAGACGAGTTTTAAATTTACTTAAGCCAAGTAGAAGGTGATTCTCGCCATTGATTTAAAGCTTTAATGTCTTCTTCTTTAATGAAACGAGTATTTAAGGCTTGTTGTAATAAAACCTCATAGTTTGTTAAGGTCACAAGTTTACAGTTTTCTTTTTCGAAGTTTTGTTTAGCAATATCAAATCCATAGGTAAAGATAGCAGCCATCCCTTTTATTACAGCCCCTGCCTCTCTTAGAGCTTTTACAGCATTTAAACTACTATTTCCTGTAGAGATCAAGTCTTCTAGAACGACAACTGATTGTCCATCTTCTAAAACACCTTCGATTTGGTTGCTTAATCCATGCGCTTTTGCAGTGGAACGAACATATACAAATGGAATTCCCATTTCTTGAGCAATTAGAACCCCCATAGCAATTCCTCCAGTAGCAACACCAGCAATAACATCTGGTTTACCATACACCTCTTCAATTACTTCAGTAAACTGTTGACGAATATAAGTTCTAATCTGCGGGTAGGAAAGTGTTTTTCTATTGTCGCAATAAATAGGAGATTTCCATCCAGAAGCCCATGTCATTGGAGTGGATGGGGTAAGACTAATTGCTTTGATTTTTAACAAAAATTCTGCTACCTTTAGCTCAGATTCAATTCTATTATTCATATCACAAATGTACAAAGTATTTA
The DNA here is from genome assembly GCA_024635865.1 of Flavobacteriales bacterium. Lineage (GTDB taxonomy): Bacteria > Bacteroidota > Bacteroidia > Flavobacteriales_D > Parvicellaceae > S010-51. The sequence goes on along the minus strand of JAGXIB010000105.1, from coordinate 11,902 downwards.
TAGATTCCTTAGCGGTTTATTTTCTAAAAAATAAACAAGAAATTAAAAATGTTTTTGTAAAGCAGCTAATAAAGATTAACGTAAATGATGAAGCACTTAAAACTATTTTTAAAGAAATAGAAAAAAGTACATTACTTCAAGAGCAAAAAGTTATTTTTATTTGTGATGACATATATAGGGTGTGGGAGTTGTTTAAAAACAAATATGAATTCAGGATTGCTGCTGGAGGCTTAGTAGTAAATAGCGAAAGTAAAGTATTGCTAATCTATAAGAATAAACACTGGGACTTACCTAAAGGTCATCTTAAACAAAATGAAAATCCAGAAATAGGAGCTGTTCGCGAAGTAGAAGAGGAAAGTGGGATAAGTCAACCGCAGATTGTTGGCTCCTTAATGGTTACCTATCATACTTATATGTATCGAGGTAAACATATCTTAAAAAAGAACCATTGGTTCTTAATGAAGTATGAAAAAAATGAGACTTTAGTTCCGCAGGAAGAAGAAGGAATACAAAAAGTAGAATGGAAAAGTAAAAAAGAATATATTAATTGTTTAGAGAATTCTTATGGTTCAATAAAAGATGTTTTCAATGCTTTTTTTGATAGTAATGATGCTAGAGAGTTCTAATTTATTTCCAGATTTATAGATAAGACTATTACTATAGTAATCAGATAATATTAGCAGGTATTTTTTTTTGTTGTATATTCGGATTCTAAAACTATACTTTTTAATATGAAAAAAATTATTTTTTCAGCATTGGTAATGGCTAATCTTGCCGCTTTTGCTGGAGGTTTTCAAGTCAATTTACAGGGAGTTAGGTCAGTAGCAATGGGAGGTGCTTACGTTGGATTAGCTCACGGGCCTGCTACTACATTTTTTAATCCTGGTGGGTTAACCAATATAGAAGGACATCGGCTTAGCCTTGGTTTAAATACTATTCATCCATCAATATCACTGCAGACAGAAGTTAATGACAACATAGATTTGACATCATCAATGTCAACACCAATTTATTTTTATTATGGTGGGCAGATAACAGAAAAACTATACGTTGGTTTTGGAATCAATAATCAGTTTGGATCTAGCTCTTCTTTTGAAGACAATTGGCAAGGAAGGTTTATTGTACAAAACATTAGCTTAAAAACATTTATGTTTCAGCCAACTGTAGCTTATAAAATTCATGATAAAATAAGTATTGGAGCTGGTTTAGTATATACAACAGGAGTTTTCTCATATGAAAAAGCTGTTCCGTTAAGTTCTTCCTCTTCTGCAGATGGAAAAGCGAGGTTAGAAGGAAAAGCAAATAGTATAAGCTTTAACGTAGGCCTTTATTCAAAATTAATAGAAACGGATAAAATAGAGCTTGGCATAGGTGCTGATTACCGCTCTGGGATGAAACTAAGTTTAGAAGAAGGATTAGCTACTTTTACAAATATTCCTAGCTCATTAACAGGTACTTTTCCTGAACAAACAAATTTTAAAGGCGAAATTAATTTGCCAAGTGTAACCACTGCTGGTTTAGCATTTACATATAAATTCAATGAAAAAAATGAATTAACTTTTGTTTATGACTATGCATTGAATGGGTGGTCTAGTTACGATACTTTAGCATTTGATTTTGAGAACGAAGCTACCCCTGACGCTAAGACGCCAAAGAATTGGAAGAATGCAGTAGCACATAGATTTGGTTTAGAGTATAAACTAGATAAATTATTTTTTAGAGTAGGAACTTACTATGATCAATCTCCTGTTGAGGAAAACAATGTAAGTCCAGAAGCTCCAGAGCGTTCACATATGGCGCCTACCTTTGGTTTTGGAATGAAAGTATCTGATATGATAGAATTTGATATTTCTTATATTAATCAGAGGTATTCTGGAGAAACAGCAACAGGAGAGCTTGGTTTTGAATATAAATATAATAGAAGGATAAATGTGTTAAGTGTTAGTGCTACTATTACATTAGGGAAAAATAAAAACACTTCAATAGAAGAATAAAAAAAGCAAAGATGAAAAAGCAATTATATTTTATCGTAATCACTTTAGGTTTGTTTTCAGGATGTAAGAAAACAGCTTTTGAAACAGTAGAGAGAACTAGTGGAACAGCAGATTTTAAACAATATATTTCAGTTGGTAATTCTTTAACTCAAGGCTATCAAGATGCAGGTTTATATGAAGAGGGACAGTCCATGTCATACCCTTCAATTATAGCACAGCAAATGAAAATAGCACAACCAAACATGGCAGAGTTTAGGCAGCCAATGGTTTCTGGCAATGGTTCTGGGTATATGCATTTAGGATACATAAATGGTAGCTTAAAACCAATTAGTTCAGATGATCCAGGAGGTTATCAGCCAGACGGGTCATGGGATGCGTGGGGACAAGCTGAAAAAAATCAAAAATTTAATAATTTAGGAATAGCAGGAGTTAAACTAATTCAATGTGTCAATACTTACTCAGATGATAATACCACTAACGCTATAATTTTAGGTGGTTTGGATGTTACAGTTCCAATTATTGGAACGAATTATACACAAGATGGAAATCCTTTTTCTCGTTATTTAGATTTTGGAGAAGCAGAAGTGAATGTTCCAGTTATCGGTAACATTGGAGGTACAGCTAAATCTTACTTAGATCATGTTAAAGAAAGTAATGCTACTTTTTTTACTTGTTGGTTAGGAAATAATGATGTGTTAGGTTATGTCGTTAATGGAGGAACTCCCAACTTAGTTGAAAATAATACAATTGGATTAAGTGTTGATTTAAATGCTTTATCAGATGAATTTGAGTTTGAAGAAAAATATGATGAAATCATAAAAGCATTTAAAAATCAAGGAGCGCAAGGAGTATGTTCAACATTACCAAATGTTACATCTATACCATTTGTAACTACGTTTACAGTAGCTTCTTTAAAAGCAGATTATAACTACAATAAAGTGTGGATTACAGATTTAAATGAAAATGTAAGAGAAGCTACGGAAGAAGATTATATCTTATTACATGCATCAGAAGGTATTTCAAATGGCAGGGGGACTTCTCAAGCAACACCTTTTACGAATTATGATGTACTTGATAGAGATGAAGCAACTCTTGCTAAAAATCATACATTAAAATTAAATGGTATTATTAGAAAAATTGCTGGTAGCTATGGTTATCCTATTGCTGATATGTATACCTATATGGATAATTTATCTGCAGGTTATACATTTGAAGGAATTGATATGGATATTTCATATATCCAAGGAGGAACCTTTTCGTTAGATGGGATTCACCCAAATCCAAGAGGCTATGCAGTCGTAGCTAATGAGTTTATAAGAGTAATTAATGCGGCTTATAATTCTAATATACCAAAGGTGTCTGTTGGAGCATATAGGGGAATTTTATTTCCATAATTAAACTAATAAGTTCTAAAAAAAATATTATTTTCGAATCCATATAAATAACGAGAAAGATTATGAGTACAAAAAAGATTGATTTTACGAATCAAATGCAGGTAATGGGACATCCAGCAGGATTGTTTGTTTTGTTCTTTACCGAAATGTGGGAGAGGTTTAGTTATTATGGAATGAGAGCAATATTAGTTTTATTTCTAATAAGTTCTTTTAGCGATGGCGGATGGGAATGGTCAAATGCCGAAGCTTTAACATTATATGGGTTATATACTAGTTTTGTTTATTTAACTCCAATTTTTGGAGGCTTAATAGCGGATAAGTTGACTGGTTATAAAAAAGCTATAATGATTGGTTCGATTCTTATGACAGGTGGTCACGCAGCGATGGCATTTGAAACAGAGACTTCTTTTTATTTAGGACTATTTTTACTTATAATAGGTAATGGAATGTTTAAACCGAATATCTCTTCAATAGTAGGTGGGTTGTATATAAACAATGAAGAGAAAAAAGATGGAGGTTATACGATCTTCTATATGGGGATAAATGCTGGAGCCTTCTTAGGAATGATGCTTTGTGGATTCTTAGGTGAGTTTATGGGGTGGAGTTATGGTTTTGGTTTAGCAGGAATTTTCATGCTTATAGGAACAGTCGTATTTTATTTTTACCAAGATATCTTTGGAGAATTAGGGAACAAACCTCAAAAAGTAGAAAGTGTTATTTTGGACGATCTAGAAGAGGGGATAGAGTCAGTTGAAAGTGTATTAGACACCTCTGAAAATAACTCTAAAGTTAAAAAAATTGAAAAAGATCGTTTAATTGTAGTTGGGATTTTAGCATTCTTTACAATTTTCTTTTGGATGGCATTTGAACAAGCAGGAGGGTCAATGACTATTTTTGCAAAAGACTATACCGATAGGATACTAACAGGAAGTGGAGCTACAGCATTTACTATAATTAATGCAATTATAACAGTTGTGCCTTTGGCAATTATTACATGGGTTCTTTATTTGTTAGCTAAAGTATCTATAAAAAAATACCTAATCTCCGTTTCATTATTAATACTGAGTTTTACAATTATTTGGGGGTTAATTGGCTGGAAAGTAAATAAAGAACTTAATACTGTAGCATATGAAGTAGAGTATGTACAGAACGGGGAAAAAGAAATATCAACTTTAAGGGATGATAACCCTTTAATTTTGGGAGATTTAGTTAGCGTAACTAAAAATGCAAAAGGTGAGTTGAAAAAAGCTAAAGAAAATCACTCAGAGACTCAAGTTCAATCCATATCTGCTACTGTGGTAAACATAAAAGATAAAGAACTTGAAGTTCCTGCTTCTTGGTTTGGAATATTAAATTCTCTATTTATTATTATGTTTGCTCCTTTATTTTCTAAAGTTTGGGAAAGTAAATACAACCCTACTGCACCTATTAAATTTGGAGTTGGATTAATATTATTAGGGTTAGGCTTTGGCATTCTTGCTTATGGAGCTCTAGGAGTTGGTGGGGAGTCTGCAGCTATGGCAAGTATGACTTGGTTAATCATAGCTTACCTCTTCCATACACTAGGAGAGTTAACTATTTCTCCTGTAGGCTTATCTTATGTTAGTAAGTTGTCTCCTCCAAAATTATTAGGGTTAATGTTTGGTTTTTGGTTTACAGCCACTTTCTTTGCTAATTTATTTGCAGGTCTTTTGGGAAGTTTGATTGACCCTATTATAGAAGAATATTCTTTATCTGTATTTTTCTTAATATTTACAGCTATTCCAATTTTAGCAGGCGTAATTATTATAGGAATGGGTAAATTCTTGTTGAAAAAAATGCATGGAATAAGATAATAAATAATAAACAACTAAAAAAAGGCACTGATTTTCAGTGCCTTTTTTTAGATTGGTACTAAATTTGTTAAAAAACCTTAAAAATCACATAATGAAATTATTTTTATCAATTTTGTTTTTGTTTACTGTTGCGATTGGCTTCTCTCAAGAGGAAGTAGCTAAAAGTGCAGTAGGGTACAAAATTAGAAAATGGAAACAATTTGATGCTGTTGCTTTAGAGAATGGTAAATTACTTACTTGGGAACAACATGGGAAAACTTCTTTTATTAGATTATATACTTCCGAACTTAGAGTAGAAAAAAGTTTCAGTATAAAAAATAATAAATCATACCTCAAGTCAGAAACAACTAAATTATTAAATTTTCAAGGAAATTATTATATTGTGTATGATGGTAAAGTAAAAGATAAAAAACATACTTTATATGCTCAGAAAATAAATGTAGAAGACAAATCTATTGATGATAATAAGATTACAATAGGAGAGTTTGAAACTAATAAATTAGTAAAGGGTTACTTTCAAATTCAGGATCAAAATGAACGTCGTTTATTAATTTCTTATCATGAGAAAATCACAACAGACTACCATCAAAAATTATATGTAAATTTATTAGATGAGCAATTAACGTCTATAAACGAGAGGTATTATGAGTTTGAGCATAAAGGGCGGCTTTTAAGAAAAGTTCAATACCTTATGCTACCCACAAATGATGTTATTATCTATGGAGAATTATTTATTGATAATAAAAGTGCTTTTGTGGATGAATCTAAAAATAGCGATGTCTCAAAGTATAAAATAATTAAGTTAAGCGTATTTAAAGATAAAGACATTTCACTAGATGTTAAACTAGAAGATTATATTATTAGTGACTTGTATTTGAAGCTAATCGATAGTAAGATTATAATAGCAGGTTTGTATTCTGATTACTCAAACATTCATAATAAAGGCTTTTTTAAAGGAGAAATGGGGGTAGATTTATCCTTTTCTGAAAAGATTAATAAGTTGGATTTTACAGAAGAATTTTCAACTAAGGTTCATAACTCAATTTTTAAAGCTAGAGAAGATCTTTTATTACAAGCAAAAGGAGCTTCATTTTTATTAGAAACAAAGTTAAAATCTAAGATAAAAGGTCGCGGGGGACTTTATAGTTTTGAAATAATAGATGTTGTTCAAACTAAAAAGACAACAAACTTTATAATAGCATTAAATTATAAATATTCTTCAAAAGAAGCTAGCTTTGACAAGGTCAATAATTCATTAATGACGGACCAAAGAAATAACTATATTGAGTCAGACATTATTTATTTTAAGACAGACTTTGAAAAAATGACTAACTATCAACAAATATCAAGGTTTAATGTAACAAAGTCCTCATTAGATTATAGAAAATCTTCTGTTTTACTATCTAAAGAAATGGGAAATGAGTATTTAGCCTTTTTAGAAATTGGTAAATATTCATTATTTGAGAAAGTGAAAGACGATTACACATTCAGTAATATTGCAACTTTAGATTATGAGTTAGAGTATAAAAAAAGAGGTGATTTTATAGCCTTTAATCCGTTTTCAAAATCATACTTTTCTAATATAATAGAAAATAAAAGGATTAGAATAATAAAAATAAATTAGAAACCAATAAATAAATAAATATGAAAAAAATCAGTACAATTTTTAAAGGTTCAATAGTAGCTATTGGGGTCTTTATGTCAAGCGGAGCAGTTGCTCAGATAGATGTTAAAGCTAATGTTTTAGGTTTAGTAGCTAACGATTATGGTCTTTCTGGAGAGTATTCGATCTCTGAAAGCATGTCAGCTCAGTTAGGATTAATGTATAGTGTTAATAAATTTGGAGCATCAAGTGATGTAGCAGATGCTAGTGTAGATATAAAATGGGTTGGGTTTAAAGTAATTCCAAGTTTTAGGTTTTATTTTTCACCAGATGATCCTACAGAAGGATTTTTTGTTGAGCCTTATGTTAGGTATAAATCACAAAAAAGATCAGGGATGAGTGCTTCTATTCCAGTTGATGCTAATGGAGACTATAACGAAAACTGGGCTGACAATAGTAGTTCTACAGCAAAATATGAAGATAGAGAATACACAAACACTAGAACTAAAGTAGGTTTTGGAATTGCAATTGGTAAGAAATGGGTTCATGACTCTGGTTTTGTTTTTGAAGTATTTGCTGGAGGAGGTAAGAATGCAGATTCAGAAGTTAAGTACTCGGATCAAGATGTTCAAGATTACTATAAAAGTGTTTTAACTTTTGATAGTCCAATTCAGATACATGCAAGAATAGGTCTTTCTGTAGGATGGAGGTTCTAATTATTCTATAGAAGCATAAAAGATAAAAGTCCTCAGTTTTACTGAGGACCTTTTTTTGCTTATATTTTTATTTAGGAAAGTTTTAATATTGATGGAAGTTAATTAGTTCAATTAAACTATTGCAACGTATAACAGATAAGACATATCCTATTTGATAGGGTTAGTTTAAGCTCTGTCAAATAGATTTTAAAGGCTTGGAATATAGTGAAGCACTAATGCCTAGGAGCAATACTTGTTTGTTTAATATGATTTCCTTTCACAAAAAAAACGGGCTCTTACAATTAATAGCCCGTTTTAAATTAATGTTTGATCTATAATTACTTAACAAATACTTTGTCTATTAATTGATCAGAATCTGTTTTGATTGTTACCAAATATAATCCTTTAGCAAAACTTCTAGTATCAACTAATTTACTGTTAGAACTAGTCGTTGAATTGTATACATTTTGACCATTCATAGAAGTTATAGAAATACTATAGATTTCGTTTAGACTGTTATCTATGTTTATCATAATACTACCTTCGTTACTTATAATGGAGTAGTTTATATTACTTACTTCTTCAACAGAAGTTGTAGCTTTAACTTCTATTGTTTGATATTGAATGACTTCACATCCATTTTTTTCTGCTGTTAACGTAATCGTATAAACACCAGGGCTACTATAGGTATGCGTAGGGTTTTGTTCCATACTCGTGTTTCCATCTCCAAAATCCCAAGTGTAATTATCTCCGTTAGAATTATTTGTTGGAGTAATCGTACTGTTGTCATCTAGATAGATAATAGAGTTTTGCAGTTCGAAGTCAGCAATAAAAGAAGCCGGACTAGATAGAACAACATCAATACTACTGTTCCCACAAGATGAAACTTGGGAAGAAGTAATGGTATAAGATCCGCTTTCTAAGTCTTCAAATACAATTTGATTTCCACTTCCTGCAATCGTTTGTAAAACACCATTACTATTTGTTAGTGTAAATGTGTTACCATCAACTTCGTTCCCTTCGATAGCAATTGCTCCATCTACTAAAGCAGCACAAGTAGGATCAAAGGTTGTAGTTTCAAAAGGATTAGTAATATGAATGATAAACCTATCCTGAGGAGAGTTAGCAGTAGTTGTAAACGTATAAGAAGGGCTGTTTTTTAGGTTTGTTATTGTACCTGTTTCTAAATCTTCTAAAGTAAGACAACTATGCAATAAAGAGTTTGCTGGTAATTCAAATTCAATAGTATAAGTACCATAAGCATTAGTTCCAGCATATGCTTTTAAAGGAATGCTTCTACTTTCTAATTCATTTATTGCTGCAATAGAAAGATCTTTATTATCTGATGTTAAAATTGCTAAACTTGGTGCTAAATCTAATAAACTAGTATATAACTTTCTCTGATCAATTCCAGCATCAAATGATTCTGTAGAGATAGCGTTAAAAGCTATAATTGCTTCATCATAATAACTGTTTACTGCTCCTGAAAGTTTTATTCTAACATATTCTTCAGAAGAGTTACTTTTTACAAAGGCTTTATCACTTCTAATTTTATCACTCTCACTAAATATTACAGAACCTGTAATTGCAGTAGCGTGTACCCAAAAAGCTTGACTATGTGCAATTTCATTGTCTACACCATTTGTTCCTGATGCAGCTCCACCTAAATATAATCCATAGTTACCAGCAGTACCATTCCAAATCCATACGGTGTTATCAATGTTGTTTTTTGTTAATGAGTTCCAGTCTATCGTACATGGATATGGGTTACCTATTAAATTCCATCCATCTTCTAAAGGATTTGCTCCACTAAAAGTTACGTTTGCTATTTGACTATTTTTGTTTGGAGCTCCTTTTACTGATAATACACCGGTTGTTGTTGGTCCCGTATAAATACGGTGTCCATTATTGAAACTAGTTGGATTAGTGATATTAGTAGCAGCAACCCATCCATTATCTTTTACCCCTGCGGCGTTAGCTTCTGTATAAGTATAAGTATTAATAAAACTGAACCAATTAGAACCGTTGTAAGGTGCTCCTGTAAAACCAGTAAATACAAGTCCATCATCTTGCCAATCTGCTAAAGTTGTTCCAGCCACTGGAGAAGTAATTTCTCTCCAACCATCTGTTCCTACACTTAAGTCTCTTTCTACAGCTAGATCTCCAGTATAATCTGCCCCAGCAACTAACTCAACTAATTGTCCTGTTTTAGAACCACTACTCAATAAAGTTACTGTTGCGCCAGAAGAGGCATTTAAAGTTCCTGCATCAACTGTTAAATAACTAGCAACTCCAACGCTTCCAGAACTAACGGTCGTTGTTAAACTTGGTTGGTTAATCACTAATTCATCAAAATCTGTATTACCTGTTATTGTAGAACCAGTAACTGTTCCATCAAATACAACTGAATCTCCTGTTTGGTAGGTGTATGTACCTGTATTGTTCCAGTCTCCTTCTATGTTGATTGTAGAACCTGAAGAGGTAAATGTTCCAGTCGAAATAAAGTTTCCAGTTAAATCAATATTTGCATCAGCATTTATCGTCCCGTCATTGTTAATATTGTTTAAAATAGTTATATTATTTCCATTTAAATTTAATACTCCACCTAAATTAGTTGTTAAGTCAGAGTTAAGATTTAAGCCTGTAAGGCTAGCATCTAAAGATGCTCCAACAGTATTGCTAATATGAAGATTGTCAAATGAATAAATAGATGCGTTTATTGTTTGTGCTGATGTACCATTATAGTCAACTATACTTCCAAGAGTTCCTGGATTTAAAGTTAGGTTACTTCCTGAGAAATTTCCTGTTAGTTCTAGTGTTCCATTCCCTGAAGATAAATCAATAGTGGTATTCGAAGGGTTAGAATTAGAAACTGAAACATTACCTGTAGAGAATAAAGCTCCTGAGTTATTTAGTATAGAAATTGTACCAGCGTTAGTTTCTATCATTTCAGTAGTAGAAGTAGTATAGGTAGAATTGTTTAATATTTCTGCAACAGATGTTGAACTAGAACCATATAAATAGGTTTTTTCAGTTGAAATAGTTCCGTTATTCTCTACTTTACATACTCCTGTTGATACAGGATATACGTATAAAGTGTCGGTAGTTAAACTGTTTCCTGATGTCACAATTAGTTCAGCTGTATTGGCATTGGTTGCACTGCTTATATATACGTAAGTTACTGCTGAAGCGCTATTTATGGTTACTGTGTCTCCTCCGTTTATAGTGACATTATCAGTCGCAGTTGGAGTTGATGTAGCAGGTCCATATTGAGGGATAAAGAAAGATGGAGGAACAAATTGATACCCTGTAATTATTTGCCATGTGCTAACATCTTCCCAGTTTCCTGTTGCGTTGCTACTATAAGAAGTTTGAGCTTTGATATTATTTAATACCAAAAGTGTAAGTAGTATAATTGTGAGTAGAGTTTTCATGTGTCGTTAGTTTTTAATTTAAGCTTAGTATAAATATACAAGATTTATTGAAACTATAACTAGTTTTTATGATTAGAGTCTAATTAGTTAATGTGAAACTAATCAATTGTCTGATTGAGACACTACTGAAGCATAAATCTTAGAGCAAAACCAGCCTTTGTATTGGCAGTAGGGAAGGAAGTGGAGATAACCGGAGTATTAACTACTCTGTCATAATAAGCTCTAATCATTAAGTTTTTACTTAAGTTGTATTGCCCATTAAACTTAATAGAAATCATGTTTTGTCCTGCAGTTGCTTGGTTTTGATTTTCTATAATTTTTCTAGTAATTGTTTTGTTGTCTCTAATAGAAATGCTTAAATCTAAATTTAAATCGCTAGGGTCTATTTTTTTTCCATTAAATTTAAAAGGAAGTTGTAATTTCTTAAAGATATATCCAGAGCCTATTACTAATTCACTTCCCTTAATTTCAGTTATTTGATTGTTGGATAAGCTTAATGCAATGTTTCTATCTTTCTTAATTTCTAGCTTCCCTTTTATTCCGTTCTTAAGTGTTAGGTTTGCTCCTAATAATGGTTGAAACTGTTCTGTAATAGCAACATTCATTATTTGTTTTTCGCTGATGAAATTCCCCGCCATATCTAATTCAGTAGCTCCATTATTATTTTCTTCAAAAGCTAAGTTGGTTGTATAGCCTCCCATGTTAAAGTTAGAGCGGTAGGCATGAGTAAAGGTTAGTGTTTTTACAAATTTCTGTACCCACTTAACTTTCGATAACCCATCGTAAGAAATTCTCCAGTTTGGTAGTGGCATTTTCCTAAATGGATTTACATTTTTTTCATTTATGCTTTGTCCTGTGTATGCTGCTAAAAAAGCACCAATTACAACATCTTGCTGCCCCCCATTATAACCCCCTGCATAATTATTTTCTGCTAAAGTAGTTTCAGA
>JAGXIB010000104.1 GCA_024635865.1 Flavobacteriales bacterium | reverse complement strand
TTTTCGGGCAAAACAGAAGAATTAATCAGACGATTAAAACGCGCTGAGTTTGCTAAATTAAAAGTAGAAATTTATAAACCTTCTATTGATAATAGGTATGATGAAAACGATGTAGTTAGTCACCAAGGAACAACTATACGTTCTACTCCTGTTCCTGCATCCGAAAATATCTTACTATTGGCCAATGATGTTGATGTAATTGGCATAGATGAAGCCCAATTTTTTGATGAGCAATTACCTGCAGTATGCGAAAAATTAGCTAATTCAGGTATTAGAGTTATTGTAGCGGGTTTAGATATGGATTTTTCTGGAAAGCCCTTTGGTCCTATTCCCTCCTTATAGCAAAAGCAGAGTATGTGACTAAAGTTCATGCAATTTGCATGACTTGTGGAGATTTAGCTCAATTTTCTCATCGTAAAATAGCAAGTGAAAGTCTCGTTTTATTAGGAGAAGTAGATGAATATGAACCTCTTTGTAGAAAATGTTATACTAAAGCTGTAGAAGAGTAATTTAATAAGACAACTAACTAAAACTTGTCTTGTAATTTTACCGATGGGCATTCAGAATTTTCAAAATGTAAAAATGTTTATTATCCTAGTGAACAATATATAAAGTCTAGTATTAAAAATAGCACCTTATTCTCACATAATATTTCTAAAAATTCTACCGTTAACTTTAATAGAAAATTAAACGTAGATAGTTATAATAATTTTGATTTAAAAGATGTTGATTATATTTACAATTCTGATCTTAATATTCCTGTTATTCAATTTTATTATCAATACATAAAAAATAAACCTAAAGATCAAGAGCAAAAAGTTAAAGAAATTAAATCTTTCTATGTTCTTGATAAAGAGGAAAGTTTAGTAAAATTAAAACTATAAATTTTTGAAATTAAATAAGACTATATCTAAAACAAAAACGCATCAAACTTGCTTAGAAGTTAATTTAACTGCGTTATCAAATAATATAAATTTTTATAAAAATAAAATAAAACCAGGTGTAAAGCTATTGACTATGGTTAAAGCCTTTGGTTATGGAGTTGGAATAAAAGAAATTGGTTATTTATTACAACATTCTAAAATAGATTATTTAGGCGTTGCCTTCACAGATGAAGCGGTAGAAATAAGAAATGAGAATATTTCTACTCCTATAATAGTAATGAATATGGAACCTTCTTCATTTAAGGATATAATAACTTATGAATTAGAACCTTCTATCTATAGTATTGACCAATTGCAAAACTTCATTCTCTTTTTAAGAGATCAAAAAATTAAAAATTATCCGGTTCATTTAAAACTAGATACTGGAATGTCTCGATTAGGGTTTCTAGAACATGAAATTAAACAATTAATAGCTATAATAGTTAATGAACATACAATATACATAAAAGGTATATTTAGCCACTTAGCAGCTGCAAATGATCAAAAAGAAGACGATTTTACAATAAGTCAAATTAACTTATTTAAAACTCTTTATACTCAATTACAAGAAGCTATCGGTTACCAACCAATAAAACATATATTAAATACCTCAGGAATAGAAAGGTTTATAGATGCACAATTTGACATGGTTCGATTAGGTATAGGCCTTTATGGATTTTCTTATAAAGAAAAAGTAGATGTAGTAAGTACGCTTAAAACAACTATTTCTCAAATTAAAAAAGTAAAGGCAGGAAGTTCAATTGGTTATGGTAGATGTCAATATGTTAATGAGTCTACTTTAATTGGTGTTATTCCTATTGGCTATGCAGATGGTTTTAGTCGTTCTTTAAGTAATGGAAAAGGGAAAGTATGGATTAATGGTATAATTGTACCCGTAATTGGACGAATATCTATGGATATGACCATGATAGATCTTTCTATGGTACCCACTGCTAAAATAGGAGATAGCGTAGAAATTTTTGGTAAAAATATACCAATTATGGATTTATCAAAACAATTAAATACCATTCCTTACGAAGTATTTACAACTATTTCTTCTCGAGTAGTTAGAAGTTACGTGAAAGACTAAATTTACATTAATTATCTTATTAATAACAAGTTATAGGCTTATTAACAAATTTGGGTATAATCGTTGTATAACATGTTAATAGTTGTGTATAATGTCTAACAAAAAAAGCTTGTTTAATTCAAATAATAAATCAGCTATAAAACTATTTTAATAACACACTATAAGTTATAAAAACTTAAACTAAACTAAATAACAGGTTATGAACACATATTTCGTAAATTTGAATCAATTAGTTATGAACTAACCTTGTTAATAGTATTATTTAATACAATTGTTTATAACCTATTTATATTATTAAATATCAAGGTAATAACACATAAAAAAATGTTAATTAAATGTTGAATACTAGTCATAAATCACAAATCCTAAACAATTGAAAAAAAGATATCAGACATATCAACACTGTAGTAGTAATAATAAAAGTTTTAAATTAAATCTCTTTTTTTATATATTATTATTAATTGTTTATAACCTAAGTTTTGCCTCTTTTCAAAAAATTTCAGCTCAAGAAGAAATTGATCAAAATGGCTATAATATTTTTTACTTTGAGAACTCTTCACAAAAAAGTAGTGAAGGATATCTAGAAAATGGAAAACCGAATAAATATTGGAAAACTTACTTTAAAAATGGGAATTTAAAGACAGAAGGGAATAGAGTAAATTTTAGGTTAGATAGTGTTTGGAAATTTTACCGTTCAAATGGTTCTTTAGAAAAGGAAATTACTTATGAAAATGACATAAAGGAAGGGTTTCAAAATTTATATGATTCTTCGGCTTGTCTAATAAGTAAAATAAATTATTCAGAAAATCTAAAAAATGGAGAAGCCGTTACCTATTATAAGTCAGGAAAAGTTCATACCCGATTTTACCACAAAGATGATCAGATAGATGGAGAGTTTAAAGAGTTTTCTGAAACTGGTTTATTGATTACTATAGCTTATTATGATAATGGATTTTTAAGAGAAGAAGAAAAGATTAATCGATTAGATGAAGCAGGAAAAAAGAACGGAGATTGGAAAGAATTTTATGACAATGGGAAGGTAAAATGGGAAGGTAAATATTTGCATGGAAAACTAAATGGTATTGTAAAAGAGTACAAGACTTCTGGTGGACTAAAAGAGATTGTAAAATTTGAGGATGGAGAACTAAATGATAAGGCTGAAGAAACTATTTTTATAGAATTAAAACAAGAAGTTAAATCCGATGGAAGTCTATTAGTTGGTGGATATAAGAATACAAAAAAACAAGGTATTTTTAGACTTTATGATTCAACTGAAACACTTAAAAATAGTTTTGAATATGATAAAGGTATTTTATTAGCTGAAGGCATTTTAGATTCTTCTGGTTTAAAACAAGGAAATTGGTCTTATTACTACCCAGATAGTCAATTAAAATCTAAAGGAGATTATATTGATGGTAAAAAATCTGGTGAATGGGTTTTTTATCATAAAAATGGAGTAGTTCAGCAAAAGGGTACCTATAATGGAGGATTGGCGGAAGGTTTTTGGCAATGGTGGTACGATAATAAACAACTACACAGAGAGGAAACTTTTAGAAGAGGAAAAGAAGATGGAGAAGTAATAGAATATGATACGATAGGAAATATATTAACTCACGGAGAGTTTATAGATGGTTTAAGAGAAGGTAAATGGTTATACCATGTAAATGATCATAAAGAAGTAGGAGAGTTCAGAGATGATCTAAAACATGGAGTTTGGGAAACATTTTATGAAAATGAAAAGTTAGCATTTAAAGGTGAATACATAAATGGCTTAGCAATTGAAAAGCATAAATTTTATCATCCAAATGGTAAATTAAATTGGGTTGGTGAATATTCAGCAGGTTTAAAAGATGGTGAGTGGAAGGAATATAATTCTGATGGTTTACTTATCTATACAGTTGAATATGATAGAGGTGTCGAAACTAAAATTGATGGATTTAAAATTAAACCGATAAAAGATTAACATTATTTATTGAAATAATGAAAATTTTCATGTAATTTTACCTTTGTAGGGTCAATTTATTAATTCATCGAGTTTTAAAGTAGTTTTATGAGTAAAGCAAACATATTAGTCGTAGAGGACGAAAGTATTGTATCTAAAGACATACAATTAAGTTTAAAAAAATTAGGTTACAATGTAGTTGGTTCTTCCAATAATGGTGAAAAAGCGATAGAAATGGCTTTAGCGCTTGAACCAGATCTTATCTTAATGGATATTATGCTTAAGGGTGATGTTAATGGAGTTAGGGCTTCCAAAAGAATACAAACAAAATTAAATATTCCTATCGTTTATTTAACTGCTTATGCTGATGAAAATACGTTGGAGAGAGCTAAGGTTACTCAACCTTATGGTTACATAATTAAACCATTTAAAGAAATTGATCTTCAGACTTCTATAGAAATGGCTTTGTACAAGCATAAGAAAGAGATGGAAATATTAGATGATCGTGATCGCTTGTATAGTATTGTAAATAATGAATCTGTTGATTTTATTTTTGTTAAGAGCAATACTCAATTAGTTAAATTGAATACAAAAGATATTTACTACATTGAAGCGTTAAAGGATTATGTAAATATTGTTACTTTAGAAAAGAAATATATGATTCATTCAACCATGAAGGCAATTAACGAAAAAATGCCTTCAAGGGATTATGTTCGTATTCATCGATCTTTTATTATTAGAATTGATAAAATAAAAAAAATTGACCATACCGATCTCTACATGGAAGAAGTTAATAGAGCTTTTCCTATTGGAGGTTCTTATCGTAATGATTTATTAAGAAAAATTAACTTAATCTAGTTTAGTTTACAACATTTTACTTTGTTGTGATTAATTATAAATAGTACTTTTAAAGGAAGTTTCGAAAGAAGCTTCCTTTTTTTATTTTTATATGGAATCAAAATCACTTTTTAAACGACATTTAGATCATTCTCCATTTTTGATTAGCGGCCCGTGTAGTGCAGAAACTCCAGAGCAATTATTAAAAATAGCTACTGATCTTACTAATAATGTAAAATTAGACGTTTTAAGAGCTGGTATTTGGAAACCAAGAACTAGACCTAATTCTTTTGAAGGTATTGGTGAAGATGCTTTAAAATGGCTTCTAGAAACTAAAAAGGAGTTAAGTTTAAATACTACTGTTGAGGTTGCGAATTCTAAACATGTAGAGTTAGCATTAAAACATGAGGTAGATATTTTATGGATTGGTGCTAGATCGACTGTTAATCCTTTTTCAGTTCAGGAGATTGCTGATGCTTTAAAAGGTGTAGATATTCCTGTGATGATTAAGAATCCTATTAATCCTGACTTACAACTATGGATTGGTGCCATAGAAAGGATTGAACAAGCTGGAATTAAAGAAATAGCTGCTATACATAGAGGTTTTTCTGCCTACGGAATTTCTAATTATAGGAACAAACCAATGTGGGAGATACCGATTGAATTAAAACGTATTTATCGCGATTTACCTATTCTTTGTGATCCTAGTCATATTGGTGGCAACAGAGATTTAATTCAACCTATTTCTCAAAAAGCATTAGATTTAACCTTTGATGGTTTAATGATAGAATCACATCATGATCCAGATCACGCTTGGAGTGATGCTCAACAACAAATTACACCTTTTGTTTTAAAATCAATTTTAAATGATTTAGTTATTCGTTCTTCTAAAATTCATAATGATGAAGTATTATTAAAATTTCAGGAATTACGTTTGAAAATTGATTCGTTAGATGAGTCAATTTTAGAGCGAATTGGTCAAAGAATGGATTTAATAGAATCGTTAGGAGAAATTAAAAGAGAAAAGCAGATTCCAATTCTGCAAGTTGAACGTTGGAATTCGATTGTTAATTCTTACAACGAAATTGGAGCTGATTTAAAATTAAGCGAAAAATTTATTTCTGAATTTCTAAATGCTATTCACACAGAATCGATTAGAAAACAAACTATTGTGATGAATAGGTAATTTTTTGTTTATTTTAAGTATAAAACTTATTTTAAAGCCATTTAAGAGACTTTCTCTTATTATTTGATATACTTATATTGTTTTTTATAGAAGTTTCATTAAAATTTATTTATTTAAAATACTGAATAACAGATACTTATAATATATTTTTATTAAAATCACTGTTTTTATCGTTTTTTTACTGTTTAGTATTGTTTCACGTGAAACATTAACACTTATCATTTTTTATTTTAGGTATAATTTTTTTAAAATTGTAATATGAGTTAATTTAATGTTTTATTATTTTTCAATCTAAACTATAACCTTGTGATGTTTTATTTTATTTTATGGAAATATTAATGTTAAATTTTTCTTTATTATTAATGTTTAATTGATAGTATAATCATTTTTATTTTTTTTTTAAAATAATTTATTTATCTACTTACAGAAGATTATATAATTATATTTTGATATAAAAAAAGGCCTACTAGATCAATAGTAAGCCTTTTTATTTATAATGTTTCACATGAAACATGTATTAATTATTTTAATGAATCTAATGCTTCTTGGTAATTTGGTTCGTTAGCAATTTCAGTTACTTGTTCTGTGTGAATGATTTTATGATTTTCATTTAATACAATTACAGCTCTTGAAAATAGATTTTTAAACGGTCCATTTTTTATTGTTAAATTATAATTTTTACCAAACTTTCCTTTATCAAAATCTGATAATGTTTCTACATTATCAATACCTTCTGCTCCACAGAATCTTGCTTGAGCAAATGGTAAATCTCTAGATATACATAATACTTTTGTATTTTCTAATCCTCCTGCTTGTTTATTAAATTCTCTTACCGATTGGGCACAAGTTCCTGTGTCTATACTTGGGAAAATATTTAGTATTATTCTTTTTCCTTTATACTGATTTAATTTAAAAACAGTTAAATCATTTTTAATCATTTTAAAGACTGGAGCTTTTTCTCCAACTTTAGGTAATTTTCCTACTGTATCAATTTTTAATCCTTGTAATGTTAATTCTGCCATTGTTATTTTTTTTTATGTTTCACGTGAAACGTTTTTATATTTACCTTCCTAAATAGATCATTAAAATAGAAATATCTGAAGGCTTTATACCGCTAATTCTAGCTGCCTGTCCTAATGTATCTGGTCTAATTTTATTTAATTTTTCTTTTGATTCGTTTGATAAAGAAGAGAATTTAAAGTAATCAATATCATCTGAAATTTTTACATATTCTAATCGTGTAAGTTTATCTGCAACTTCTTGTTCTCGGTCTAAATATCCTCTATATTTTATTTGTACTTCTGCTTGTTCCTTTATTGCTCTTACATTATAATCTATATTTTCTATGTATTTTTTTAGTTTAGGACTAGCATTAATAAAGTCTTCTAACACTAAACCTGGACGAGATAAAACCCCATCTATTTTTACTTTTTGTTTTATAGGAGATGATTTTTTACTTTCTAAGGTTGGATTAATTTCTTCTGGAGAAATAGAAGTTTTTTTAATAAACTTAATTAATTTTTCTGTTTCTTCTTTCTTTTGAAGAACCTGTTTTAATCTTTCGTCTGATGCTAATCCCATTTCATGAGATTTTTCCGTTAAGCGTAAATCAGCATTATCTTGTCTCAATAATATTCTATATTCTGCACGCGACGTAAACATACGATAAGGTTCTTCTGTACCTTTAGTAATTAAATCATCTATTAAAACCCCAATATATGCTTCAGATCTAGATAGCGTAAAAGCTTCTTTTCCTTGCACTTTTAATGCAGCATTTATTCCTGCCATTATACCTTGACTAGCCGCTTCTTCATATCCAGTTGTTCCATTTATTTGTCCACTAAAATAAAGTCCTTCAACTAATTTTGTTTCTAAAGTATGCTTTAATTGAGTAGGAGGAAAGTAGTCATATTCGATGGCATAACCTGGTCTAAACATTTTAGCATTTTCTAACCCTGGAATTAATCGTAATGCTTTTAATTGAACATCCTCTGGTAAGCTTGTACTAAATCCATTAATATAATATTCAATGGTATCCCAACCTTCTGGTTCTGCAAATATTTGATGACGTTCTCTATGTGCAAAACGATTGACTTTATCTTCTATTGAAGGGCAATAACGAGGACCAACACTATTGATTGTACCGTTAAACATTGGAGACTTATCAAATCCTGTTTTCAACATTTCATGTACTTCAGAATTAGTGTAGGTAATCCAACAACTTTTTTGTTTTTCTAAAAATTTTGTTTCATCACTATAAGAAAATTTTAAAGGATTTTCGTCTCCACCTTGTTCTTCCATTTTAGAAAAATCTATGGTTCTTCCATCTACTCTTGGTGGTGTTCCAGTTTTCATTCTACCGGATTCGAAACCTAAATTACTTAAATCTTCAGTTACTCCAAAAGCAGCACGCTCGCCCATTCGTCCACCACCGAATTGTTTTTCTCCTAGATGTATTGTTCCATTTAAAAAAGTTCCAGAATTTAAGATAACGGTCTTTGCCATGATCTCCATTCCAATTCCAGTTTTAACTCCTTTGATAATATTATCTTCTACAATTAGTCCAGTTACCATATCCTGCCAAAAATCTAGATTTGGTAGACCTTCTAAAGTTAATCGCCATGTTCTAGAAAATAACATTCTATCGCATTGTGCTCTCGGACTCCACATTGCGGGTCCTTTACTTAAATTTAACAGCTTAAATTGTATCGCACTTTTATCAGTAATTATACCTGTATATCCTCCAAGTGCATCTATTTCTTTTACAATTTGACCTTTAGCTATTCCACCAATTGCAGGATTACAACTCATCTGACCAATGGTTTCCATATTCATGGTAATCATTAAAGTTTTACATCCTAAATTTGCAGCAGCAGCAGCAGCTTCGTTCCCTGCATGTCCTCCTCCAACTACTATAACGTCGTATTCTTGTAACATATTCTTGTATTAAGTATGATGTACATTATTTACTGTACATTTACATTAAAACACTGATTATCAATATTTTAATGTATTTATTTTTTAAGTTTTATCCTTAATTCTAAAGCAAAATCTTCCATTTTACGCATGATGGCTTTATCAACCTCATTTTTATCTTTATATTCCATTAAGTGTAAAAGACCATGAACCATAACCCTTCTCAATTCGTTTTTAAACGATTTACCGAAAGATTTTGCGTTTTCTTTAACTCTATCTATAGAAATAAAAATATCGCCAGAAATTAAGTTATTTTCACAATAATCAAATGTAATTACATCTGTATAGAAATCATGATCTAAATGTTCTTTATTCACCTTCAATAAATAGTCGTCAGAACAAAAAATATAATTTAACTCTTCAATGGTTTTATCTTCTATTTTAGCTAACTCTTTTAACCAACTTCTAACTTTTTTCTTTTTCTTAAGTTTATAATCGATTTCTTCTGAATGAAAGAAAATGTTCTTGCTCATTTATTTTTAAATTAATTCACAACAAAATTAATTCATTTGAAGAACAATAGATAAGATTTTGATCAAATACTATTCACTAATTAGTATTTGAAACTTTTATTACTTAAATCGCTTAGCCATATCTTGTTTAAAAATATGTTCTAGTTTTTTATACAATTCAGGGTGTTTTTTTTCTAATAATTTAGGGCGCTCAAAAAAGTATTCGCTAGCAACAGAAAAAAACTCCATTTCGTTAGTTGCTCCATATTCATTAATGTCAGATTGTTTTGTTTTCATTAAGTCTATTTGCTTATAAATATAATGTAGCCAAGGAATTTGATTCGGTTCCTCCATTAACAATTCTGGAATACCATCTACTTGTCCATCTGCTTTATCTATTAAGTGAATAAACTCATGAATGGCAGTATTACGTTTGTCTGTTTCGTTTGCAAAACCGTGTTGTAAAGCTGCTTTACTCAAAAGTAATTTACCCTCCATGTAGCCAGTACCAACTAAACCTTTTATTTCTCTTAATGGTCCAGAAGTTTTAAAATCCATATTAAAATTATCTGGGTAAACAATTACTTCTTTTAAGTTCTGATATTTCCAATGTTTAAAAGCAAAGATTGGAATAATACCACTTGCTGCGATTAATACTTTATCGCTTTCGTTTACCTCCGTGTCAACTCCAATGATAGAGACATTAACAAGAAACTCTTCTATTTTATATTCAAACTGTTTCTGTTCTGATGGTGATAGTTTAGTGTAAAACTTAACGTTTTTTTTAAGTAAGTCTTTATTATTATTGCTAAGTAAATTTTTAGGCTTTACCCAGTAACTTCTATTTGATTTTTTATAGAGTAAAATTAAAGCTGCAGTAATACAGATAATAGTGATTATATATAGAGCCATTAATGGTTATTTATTAAATGCAAAAAAGGGACTTATATAATTACAAGTCCCTTTTTTTTAAAAAGTAGTTTTTATGAATTAAATCAATATTTTTCTTGATATTAAATCATTCCCAACTTTGTAATTGATAATATAAATTCCTTTCGAAAATTGATTAAAATCTATTGTTTCTAAAGTATTATTACCTTTAGTTAATACTTCATAGTTAGAATAAATAACTTTTCCACTTAATGAAAGAACAGAGGTTAAAATATCATTAGTTTGTTCAGCTACAATTGTTGTTGTTATAAAGTTGTTATTATTTAATAATTTTAAACTATTATCTAAATCTACAATAGGAGCTTGTTCTATAACTGCACTTGAAGCATCTTGTTGAATTACTAATTCTTTTAAATGAATTTCATCTCCAGTTGTACCTCCATTATCATTACTAACATTAGCAGCAACATAAAAAGTGATGTCTCCTTCTGGGTTTATAGGAGCGGTCCAATCAAAATTCCAAGAGGTTATTGTACTACCAGTAGACGTGTGAGTAACATAAGTTCTACTGTTTCCATTTTTTAACTGTGTATTGGCTGCGTCTGTAATCGTTATATTACCAACATTTGCATCATCAGAGTTTCTTAAGGAAACGATTTCGAATCCATTTGTAGGAGAAGGAACTCCCACTAGTTCAACATTTATAGTATAAGTAGAACCAGGAATGTATTTATTGTTTGTTCCACTAAAGCTAACGAAAGTTACTGTAGAGTTTGCTATTGCAGTTCCACTATGACATTGTGTGCAGTTATTTTCTCCTGGAGCTCCAGTTTTACCAAAATCAGCTCCACCTGAGAACCTAGCATCAAAGTGATTGTAGGTTCCAATTGTTCCTGTGTTTTTTGTAAATGAAAATAAGGATATAGTTGATATACCAACTAATGATAATAGAAATATTTTTGTTTTCATAAGATAGTTAATTTTTATAGTTAGCTGTAAAAGTATGCTTTTTTAAAGAATATGAAAGGTAAGTTCTACAACTCTTCCATCATCATCAAAATTAATTTCGTCAGCTAAGTTTTTCATTAAAAATATACCTCTTCCGTTTGGATTTTCAATGTTTTCTGGGCTAGTTGGGTCTGGTAAACTATAAAAGTTAAAACCGGGTCCTTCATCTTTTACTTTAAATATTATTTTATGTTCTTCTGTCGTACAGCTTACATAAGTTTTTTTTGTTGCATCTAATTTATTCCCATGGTGTATGGCATTGTTCACCGCTTCAGTTAAAGCAATTAATATGTTACCATAATTCTCCTCTTGAACATTTAATTCATCGCATACTTCGTCGACTAATTTTTCGACTAAATGAATGTTTTCTGCTTGAGATGGGAAGTTAATTTTTTGCGCGTAGGAAAGTAGTTCTGTTTGCATAATATTAATTTAAGCAAGTAAAAAAGTAAATAGAATTGGTTACTTTTCTATCCTTTCAAAATACTCATTTACTTTGTTTTTATAGTAAGGTTTAAGAGAAGGAGGAATGGTCTTTAACAACTCAATTTCCTTTTCTTTTTTCTTCTTATACTCATTATATTGTGTAGGGTTACTAAATTTTTGATTTTTTGCTTCGTTACTCTTTCTTTTATTATCATATTCTTGTTCCCTCTGGGCTTTTTCATGCTCTAACATACGTACTGTTATGTCTTGTTGACGTTTAATTGTCTCTGCATTAATACGTTTATTAATAAGGTCATCTTCAACCTTCTCCATATCTTTAGCAATTTCTTTCAATCCATTTCCTTTACCAGAACCATCTTCGTTCATTTTTTGAGATAAGTCTTGAATTTGTTTTCTCAAAGCAGCTTGTTGTGCAGCCATTTGTGCAAACTGTTTACTAGAGGGTTGGCCTCCGGATCCAGGCATTCCATCCTCTCCTGGTTTACCACCTGGTTTTTCTCCTCCTGGCTTATCTCCTGGTTTTTGACCCCCTGGCTTCTTTCCTTTTTCCAATGCATCTTTCATTTTCTGCAATTGTTCTTCCATCTTTTTTTGCATATTTTTCATGCTTTGTGGTGATGGCTTTCCTTCTCCTTTACCGCCTGGTTTATCACAACTTCCGCTTCCAGGTATTTTATTTTTAGCTTGCATTTGCTGCAAAGCTTCATCAAATAATAAAGCTAAATTATTGGCAGATGTCATTGTATACTGTTGCTTGGCAGTTGCCTGAGAAGTTCTACGATCTGAAATGTACTTTAAAGATTCATCAATACTTGAGTTCATCTCCGAAACTTCCTTGTTAATGTAAGGGCTTAACTGTGCTACTCTTTTACTTAATGCAAATAAAGAATCTTCCAGTAGTTTTGCATCATCTTTTAACTTACGCTGCTGTTGACCTAATTTTACATATTGAGGATCTTTATAATTAACACTTTTTAGATTGTCCATGACTTCCTCTTGTTCAAAGGAAAACGTAATTAAGTTTTCTAGTAATTGTTTTAATGCTTGCATATCTTCCTCAGCTTGTTCTTCTTGTTCTTTTGCTTTCATTTCACTCATTTTTTGAGCTAATTTTTGCATTTTTTCTGCTGCTGATTTTTGCGACTTTGCTGCTTTTTTATTTTTTTTCTCTCCTAGTTCTTCTTGACTTTTTTTCTGATCATCGTCAATGGATTGTTCGTCTTCTTTTGTTTTTTCCAAATTATGTTTATTCTCTAATTCTTCGTTTAGTTTTTCAAGTTCATCCATCTCTTGCTGAACTTTATCAAACTCCTTGTTTAGCTTTTCTTGTTCTTTATTTAAATCAAAATTAGATTTTTCTTTATTTTCTGTTTTTTCAGAAAGTTCTTCTTGCTTTTTAGCTAAGTCTTCTAAACGTTCAGTTATGTTATCTAGTTTTTCTTCAAATTCTAGTTGTTTAAATTGTTCTAATGATCGATCTAGCTCTTTTAAAACCTCTTCATTGTTCATTTCAATTTCATCTAGTTTATTCAATAACTGATCTTTGTTCATTTCCTCCATCATTTTTTGGAGTTCCTCATACATCTTTTTCATCTCATCCGTCATCAGTTCATCAAAGAGTTTATTTAACTGTTCTTGCTTGTCTAAAATCTCCTGTTCTTGTTCCGATAACTGGTTTTGTTCAAAGTTGTTTTGTTTGTTTTCTTGCTGAATATTTTCTAACTTATTTTGAAGTGATTTTTGGTTTTCTAAAAATTGTTGAATTCTATTTTTATCTTGCCAATCTGGATTTTGTTTTTCCAATAAGTTTTTTTGAATGTCTTTTAGTTCTTTCTTCAGCTTTTCAACTTCCTTTAAGCTTGAGTTTAAATCGTCTTTAATCTTCGCTTTATTCTCATCAGATTTGTCAGCTAACTCCTCTTT
>JAGXIB010000103.1 GCA_024635865.1 Flavobacteriales bacterium | reverse complement strand
GAGGTCCTCCAATTACAAAGATTCCTGTAGGGTTTATGTGGTATTCAATCTGGTCGTTAAATAAAGCTTGAATATTTTTAGGTAATAAGGCTTTTACTCTTGGTATTAAGATGTTGATTATGTCAGATTTAATTTTGACTAACATTTTTTCTTCTGTGTCAAAATCATCATGTTGTGTAGAAACAACTATTGCATCTATTCTCGATGGTTTATTATCATCGTTATATTCAATTGTAACTTGAGCTTTAGCATCAGGTCTTAAGTATGGAATATCTTTTCCTTCTCTTCTTAATTCTGCTAATTCTTTTAATAATAAATGAGAAATATCTAATGCTAACGGCATGAAATTCTCTGTTTCATTTGTAGCATAACCAAACATCATTCCTTGATCTCCCGCTCCTTGATCTTCTTTGTTTTCTCTTTCAACTCCTCGGTTGATGTCATCAGATTGTTCATGAATTGCAGAGAGTACACCGCAAGAGTTTCCATCAAACATGTATGCACTTTTTGTATAACCAATTTTATTGATTACTGCCCTCGCTATAGATTGAACATCTAAATAAGCTTTAGACTTTACTTCTCCAGCTAATATTACTTGGCCTGTTGTTACTAAAGTTTCACAGGCTACTTTTGATTCGGCATCAAAAGCTAAAAAATTATCTATTAAAGCGTCAGAAATTTGATCTGCAACTTTATCTGGATGTCCTTCAGAAACTGATTCTGATGTAAATAAATAAGACATTATTAAATCGTTTTAATGTTAGTTAATTTTAAAGCTAAAAATTAGGCAGTTTGCAAATCAGAAACGATATTTTTAGCATTTTTTCTTGTGGTTGCAATCAGCCAAATTTTTCCACTGTATTTATAATTCTCAGCAAAAATATGAAAATAAATATATTACAGCTAATTTATTTGGTCAGTTTTTTAAATATTGACTCCAAATTATCTTTTTCTGTATTCATTTCAAGTATTAGGTAGTCATTTTGTTGTGCAATTTTCGCAATTTCTTTTCTTAAATCGGTAACTGAAACAGAGCTAAAGAGCCAATTTTCTTTATCGATTTCCTTTGCTATAATATTTTTTGATTTAAAGATTGTTGGGTCTATTTTCTCATCAAAGGTGACTTTAATGACTTGCTCTTTATTTTTATTATTTTTAATGTTTATGATGTTATCATCAGCAACAATTTCACCGTTTTTAATAATAATGACACGATCACAAATGGCTTCTACCTCTTGCATAATGTGTGTTGATAATAGGACTGTTTTATCTTTGCCGAAAGACTTGATTAGCTCTCTAATTTCGACAAGCTGATTAGGATCAAGTCCACTAGTAGGTTCATCTAGGATTAAAACATCTGGATTATGTAAAATGGATTGTGCTAAACCAACTCTCTGACGGAACCCTTTAGATAATGCTCCAATTTTTTTATTTTGTTCCTTTTCAAGACCAACTGACTGAATCATTTCTTTAACTCTGTTTTTTGAGTCTTTTAATTTATAAAGACGAGCTAAGAAAGTTAAATACTCTTTTACATACATGTCTGTATACAAAGGATTATGTTCAGGGAGGTACCCAACTCTTTTCTTTACTTCAATTGGGTTGTCTAAAGTGTTTATTCCCGACACCAAAATTTCTCCACTATTTTGAGGAATAAAAGTAGTAATCATTTTCATCGTGGTCGATTTTCCAGCACCATTAGGACCAAGAAAGCCTACGATTTCTCCAGTCTTGATTTCAAAGCTAATATTGTTTACAGCTTTTTGCTCACCATATAATTTAGAAACATTTTTTAACGAAATTGACATATAGATTATACTTTTATTGTATAGTTTTGCCAACAAAGATAAGATTATTTCTAAGTGCTATATAATGTAGGCTGTTTAATCTTAGCTTTAATTAATCGAAAAATGGAGTTAAAAGAAGGAGTAGTTATCAGATCGACAGGTAGTTGGTATTCAGTTAGAGTTTCTAAAAATGAGATTTCCGAAGTACGAATAAAAGGAAAGTTTAGAAATGAAGGAATTAAAACGACAAACCCAATTGCTGTTGGGGATAGAGTTGTTTTTGAGTTACATGAAAATGGTGATGGAGTGATTAACAAAATTTTGCCAAGAAAAAACTACATTATTAGAAAGTCGGTTAACTTATCAAAACAATCACACATTATTGCTAGTAACATTGATCAGGCTTTTTTAATCGTTACAATTACAACTCCATCAACTTCAACTGGTTTTATAGATCGTTTCCTTGTAACTGCAGAAGCTTATCATATTCCTACAGTAATTTTATTTAATAAAATAGATGTCTACTCTGAACAGGAGATAGAGAAGCTAAATCATTTGAAAGATGTATACGAAGGAATAGGTTATGAGTGTCATTCTATTTCAGCTTTTAATAAGGAAGATGCGAAGATGATAGGTCTTTTAATGAAAGATAAAGTCACACTATTGTCTGGACATTCAGGTGTAGGAAAATCTACTTTAGTGAATGCAATAGATAGCTCTCTCGATTTAAAAACTGCTAGTGTCTCTACTTCTCACAATAAAGGAAAACATACAACGACTTTTGCAGAAATGTTTGAATTAGAAAATGGAGGTTTCATTATAGATACTCCAGGTATAAAGGGGTTCGGATTAGTAGATTTTGATAAAAGTGATCTTGGTCATTATTTTGTAGAGTTTAGAGGATTAATGAATGAATGTAAATTTAGCAATTGTCAGCATATAAACGAACCCAAATGTCAAGTATTAGCATCATTAAAGTCAGGTCAAGTTGCAAAGTCAAGATACGATAATTATGTCACTATGTGGAAGGAGGATGAAATGGAGTCGTATAGGAATTTAAACTATTAGTTAATGCATTGATATATAGGTGTATTTTTTCTTCTTTTCTCTTTTAGTGAAATGTAAAAAAGTTTTACTTAACGTTTTGTTTAAAATATTACTTTTTTGTGTTTTTCTCTTGTTTTCTTCTTCCTAAAAGCTTTTTTTTTCGCAAAACAATTGTTAGTATCTTGGTTAATTGTTAATAAACATACGGTTTTGTTTTTTATGTGTGCATGCTTTATTGTTTTGTCGACAAAAAAGCATCTTTCGTCTAATAAATTAATCTTTAGCATGTTAGATTAAGTGTTTAAACTTAGTTTTGCAAGTTAAATTAAATCGTGTTCTGTTTGTGGAGTACATTTTAGGTAAAACGATCACTTAAGTTTATATATATGAAACCTTTAACTTGTATTGATAAGAAGTTTTTTTTAACACTTTCTTTAATATTACTCTCTTTTTTGCCGTTTAAATTATTTGCTGAAGGAACTAGACAAGTCTCGCCAATAAATAGTGCTGATGGGACAGCTTTAGTTGTTTGGCCTGCTAATACAAGGGGGCCATATCTAAATGCGCCTGTCGATCAAAGGCTTCAGTTTACAATTGACAGTAACCAAATAGAGAATCTATATTTTGGTTTTCATACAAGAACTTATAATAATATTAGTTCAGCTGTTGTTTCTAACGCTTATTATAGTATTTATAATCAGGCAGGAATACAAGTTGTTGCCCCTACATTGATACCAACTTCTGGAACAGGTTATATCCCAAATTATTCGCAAGCATTTACTGGTCCAAATATTGGCGGAGCTACACCTGCAGGTTACAGTCCTTTTGTTTTTGATCCAACTACTAATGGGAATTTTTATATAGAAATATATAGAAGTAGTGATGGGGGAGTTACCTCAAATAATTTAGAAATAATGATGCCATTTTTTGACTTTACAGTTTCTGATGCAGCTAACAATCAAATTGATGGTAGGGTTTGGTCTCGAAAATGGAGTTTTGCTACTGTTGATTTAGTTGCTGTTAATGGAGGTGGGGCAAACACCTTTAATAATGCTATAGGAGCCTCGTCTTTAGCAGATTTTTTCGTTTATACTCAAGACCAACAAGTTTTATCAATAGATCTTCAAGCTGGATTTAAACCATTAGCTTTTGAAATTACAACAAATTTTTATGGGTTATCAAACACTGGAAACTTTAGAAACGATCGACGTTCAACCAATAACTTTACTGGGCTTTCTCCAACGCTAGCGAATGGGTACCAAATCTTTTTAAATCAACCAGACTTAAATATTTATTCTATCTCCCCAACTTCTCAACCAGCTATTACTTCAGCTATTTTTGGCTGTCCAGGGAATTATTACATCCCTTATGTTACTTCAGAAGCTGGAGATGTGTCCGTTTTTCTTGATTTAAATGGTACAATAGGTTATCAGGCTGGAACAGCTGATTTAGTTTTGGAAGAACTTGAGGTAAATGCTGGTAATCACCTTATGGCTTGGGATGGGTTAGATGGATTAGGGAATGTTACTCCGCCTAATGTTTCTACAAATGTTATTGTCACTATTTACAGAGGACGTACAAATATTCCATTGTTTGATGCGGAATTAAACATAAATGGGATGATCGTCACTGGTCTTTTTCCGGCTACAAATAATAGACCTTTATATTGGGATGATAGATTGTTAGTTCCTAGTTCAGGAACTTGTTCAGCCGGGACTAATAATACCGTTACAACTACAACAGGTACTTCAGCTCAATCGGGTTTATTTGATGGTGTCGTAGGTCCTTCGCATGCTTGGAATGGAACTGGTACTGGTAATGTGGTGCCAGCTCCTAACGCTTCTGACGGAGATGCAACAGGAAATTTATTGTGTGATGACTTTGGGAACTTAAGAACAATAAATACTTGGTTTTATGCTCTAGATGCTTCTTCTCCAGCTACAGCTATGGTTGTCCCTGATTGCGATATAGATGGCGATGGAATAGATGATATTACAGATATTGATAATGATAATGACGGAATTTTAGATGTCGATGAAAATATTGATGATCCATTTGCTGATAATGACGGGGATTTAGTTTATAATTATTTGGACATAGATTATCCTGGTTTTGTAGATGTAAATTCTGACGGTATAAATGACTTGTTTGATTTTGATTTAGATGGGTTAATCAATGCCGTTGATCTAGATTCAGATGGAGATAACTGTTTAGACGTTTTTGAAGCTGGTTATACTGATGTTTCTCCAGCAGATGGAGAAGTTGATGGTTCAGGATATAATTTAGATGGTACTGTTTCTGGATCAGATGGGTATGGACTTCCTTTAGACGCTAATGGGAATTTTGTTTTTGATTATTTAGAAAATATAGATACCGATAGTGATGGTATTGGAGATAATTGTGATCCTGATGATGATAATGATGGTATTGTGGATGGAATCGATAATGCTCCGCTAGACCCTTCTAGTTGTATTGATGATGATGGAGATGGATGTGATGATTGTTCTCAAACTGCTAATAATGATTTTGATGCTACAGCAAATAATGATGTAGCAAATGATGGACTAGATACAGATGGAGATGGAATATGTGATTTTGGTGATCCTGATGATGATAATGATGGCTGTTTAGATGGAAACGATACAGATCCACTGGTGGCTAACCCTCTAGTTGTTTTAGCTTCAGCAACCCCTGGTGCTATTTGTGCTGGTGAGGCGGTAAGCCTTAACGCTTCTGGGGCAGTTACTTATTCTTGGGATAATGGTTTAGGTGCTGGAGCGGCTAAAACAGTTAATCCAACTTCAACAACGACTTATATAGTAACAGGAGATAATGGACTAGGATGTACTTCTACAGGAAATGTCGTTGTAACAGTTACTCCTTTGCCAACGTCTCCTTCAGCTGGGAATAATGGTCCTTTATGTGAGGGGAGTACTTTGAATTTGATTGCTAGTACAGTAACTGGAGCAACATATTCTTGGACTGGGCCTAATGGGTTTACTTCTACTAGTCAAAACCCTACAGTTAGTTCAAGTTCTACTGCTTTAATGTCTGGAACATATAGTGTTACGTCAACTGTTGCAGGGTGTACAAGTTTACCAAGTACTACCAATGTTGCAGTTAATTCAATTCCAAATACGCCTACAGCTGGAAGTAACTCACCGGTGTGTGTTTCGACAGGTTCAATTAATTTAACGGCGACCACAGTTACTGGTGCTAGTTATAATTGGTCAGGACCAAGTTCTTATACTTCAACTAGCCAGAACCCAATAATTAGTGGAGCATCTTTAACTGATGCTGGAGTTTATAATGTAACTGCTACTATAGCTGGTTGTGTTAGTCCTTCAAGTTCGGTTACAATTGTTGTTAATACATGTGGTCCAACTGCAAATGATGATATTGTTGGAACTAGCTTGACCGAAGACGGAGCAAATGGAACGGTTAATATATTAACTAACGATACTGATATAGATGGAACACCAGCTGCTCCATCAAATGGTGTTGGACAATATGTAGTTGATTTAGATCCTAGTGCTCCCGGTATTCAAATTACTTTTACTGACGCAACCGGTACTTGGACTTATAATGTTACAACTGGAGAGGTTACTTTTGATCCTGCTAATAATTTTAATGGGGCTGCTACAATAGCTTATGATTTATATGATCCAGAAGGAAATACTGATCAAGCTGTAATTACTTTTACAGTTGATCCAGTAAATGATGCACCAAGTC
>JAGXIB010000102.1 GCA_024635865.1 Flavobacteriales bacterium | reverse complement strand
ACAGAAATCACCAATATTCCATTCTGAACAATCCAAGCATTTGCCAACTGTTTTAATCTTTTACTTTTAGCATAGAAGTTTTGATTTCGACGAAAGATGTATAGCATAATTAGCATAGACAACACAATACTAAAAATAAGTAGATAAGTTCCCTCGTGAACCATTTCTGTTAAACTTTTGGTTGTTTCAGTTCCTTTGTTAAACCAAACATAAACAATGTCTATCGTATTTATGATGAACAATAAAACCCCAACCAAACTAAGCATAACTATTGCAGAAAAACGTTCATTTTTTAGTCCTAGAATCGGTTTGCTTGGAAAACTCATTTTAGACTTAGTTAACCCTTCTTGGGTATAATGTTTTAGTACTGTTTTTTTTGTTCTTCTCTTACGAACAATAGCTTCACTTTTTTTTAAATCTCTTTTTACAAAATAGGTTCGAGTACTCTTTATAAGTAATGCTCCTGTTAAGAAAAAGCCAGTAGTAAAAAACAAAAGACTCCCCAATGATAAATTAACAAAGAAATGTCCTATAAAGTCTTCTATCCAATTTTCAATATTGACCAAATAAGAATCAAAAACAGGGTTTGCCATTCTAAAAATGAAGACAAAAACAATAACAACTACTAGAGGTAAAATAAACAACTTAAATTTTCTTTTCCATTTATTGATATTGACATTATTTGCCAACTCACTATTCTTTAACTCTAATCTAGGAAGTTGAAAAACACTAATGAAAATCGTCAATAAACTACTCCAGTTAAATCTTAGCTTGTCATGATGTTGAAAGCCTACAAATACAACTAAACTAGTTATCGCGGCAATTAAACTTATAATAGAGTTAATAAAAAAAACAGCGCCTAAACTCAAAACCAAACCAATTAAAGTTACTAGCATTTTTATATTCCACTTGGACTCTTTTATTAATCCATTACCTATGATAAGGTAGAGACAAAAGAGTAAGAAGTTAACACCTAAACTTTCTTTCCAAAAAAGAACATAAAACAATACTGTCCCTACTCCTACCAATCCAATTTTTAAATTTTTATTTTTCATCTTATTTATAATTTTAAAAGTACTTTGAATTGCAAAGTTAATATTCAAAAAAAAATATACTTACCTTTTTAAGAACTTTTCTAATGCAGATAAATGATTCTTAAAAGCTAGTTTACCAATCTTTGTCGCGTTATAAGTTGTTTTCGGTTTTTTGCCAACAAACTCTTTTCGTATTTCTATGTATTCATTTTTTTCTAATGCCTTAATATGGCTTGCCAAATTACCATCTGTTAATGATAACAGTTCTTTCATGGTATTAAAATCAACCCAATCATTCACCATCAGGACAGACATAACCCCTAAACGTATTCGACTTTCAAAATGTTTATTTAATCCTTCTATCATTTTAAACCTTATCGTATTTAAAATACATTAATGTTCCATAAACTATATGTAAAACTCCAAAACCTAACGCCCAAAATAATAAACCATATCCAATAAAATAAGCATTCAATAATCCGAGTAAGATGTTAAAATAGCCAATTCCTCCTATTTCTGAATGTGTGGAATGCCCTGCATTAACACAAGCTAAACCATAGAAAATAAGTGTTACAGGAGCAACTAAACCAAACAGGTTATATCGAATGAGCAGTAAACTAAACACCCCACCAACAAATAAAGGAACAGCTAAGTTAAATAGCATTTTTTTAGAAGACTTATTCCAAAGTGTTTGACCTTGACTTTTAGCTTTACGATTTGTAAAATAAAAACCAAAAAATAAAGCAGAACATAAAACTCCTACTCCGATAAGTAGCAATTTATAAAAAACCATTTTTCTAACATCTAAAACAACAGAACTATCAAAGTATTGTATTCCAGAAGTGTAATCAGCACTATACAAAACATAATACCCTAAAACAGATCCAACTAATGCGGATAAACCTGCCATAACCCCAGATAAACCGCTTAGCGATAAAAATCGTGTAGAACGATCCATTATCTGCTTTATCTCGTTTAAATTCTCTAAATGTTTTTCTGTATTCATTTTAAAAGTGCTTTGAGTTTCAAAGTAAATAAATAAAAATAGATTCTCCTAAAAATAAAACTGTAATTATTGTTAAAAACATGAAATAATACTAAATAAAGAAATAATGTTTAATTTAAAAGAATAGAGGTTAAATTTAATCTCTATTCTTTTATAACTTTAATCACTTTAGTAACTCCTTCTTTGTACAGTCTTAAAAAATAAACCCCATGTAGTAGGCTACTAGTATTTATTCGTAGCTTATTTTCTTTCTGAATAGAAGTAAAAATAAGTTCTTGACCAAGACCATTTAACAAGTCAATTTTAAAAGTGCTTAAATTCTCCATTTCTAAATTAACTTCATTTATTGTAGGATTTGGAAATACGTTAAGACTTTCAAAAGCATCTTGTTTTTTTACAGACTCAATACTTGAGTAACTAAATTCTCCATTAAAATCAACTTGTTTCAAGCGATAATACGATACACCCATCAATGGAGAGTAGTCTACTTTATTATAGTTTATTTGAGAAACACTATTACCAGCTCCATTAACTCTTCCTATTACCGCCCAATTTATTGAATTATTAGAACGTTCTACTTCAAAAAAGTCATTATCAAGCTCACTTAAAGTAGACCATACTAAAACTACTTTATCATCTTTCGATACAGCTTCAAAACTTAAAAGCTCTACAGGTAAAGCAGTACATAAACCACTAGCTGTCATTTCAGTACTTTTAGTATAGAATGTTGAAGGACTATTTTGATTAGTATATTCTGTCATAATCCAGTCTGGTGTTTCTTCTCTCGCAACAACTTTAATTTCATCCATATTACCAAAAAAGAAACTTGATGCTCCTCCATCACCTCCTCTAGCGCCAATCCTCATATCAGAATCATTCGTAGATAATGGGTTAGTACAATCATTAAAATTATCAATCAAAACTCCATTAACATAATGTTTTTGAGCTCCACCAGCATATACAACGGTTACTTTAGACCAGGTATTCAACGGTACAACACCTGTCCCAGCCCATCGCCAACAACCTGGTCCAGAAGCTACTTGCAGTGCTCCTACATTATCTTGTAAGCCCATTTCATAAATATTTTCTTTATTTACAATTATTCCTCTATCAGACACTACATTATAATTCGTAGGATAAACCCAAGCACTCATAGTTAAAGTTGTTACATCTAAACTTGTCGTTCCTGTCTCAGACACATTAATATATTGAGAACTGCCATTAAAACTTCTTCCCTCTCCTATTTTTCCTGTCACAACACCTGTAGAAATGTTAGTACCATTCATCCCATTTGGAGAACCGTCACTAAAATCATTATTAGACAAATGATAAACGGCACTCACATTAGAATGCCAACTAGATGTAGAAGAAGGATCTGTCGTTATACTAGAATTTCCATAATACATGTGCAAATTCGTATTAGCTGTCGCATTTAGCTTATTTACTTTAACCCAAGCGACAAAATTACCTGTAACTGGGTTATAATTTTCTATTTGATGTGCCAATGTAGTAGCTCCACAATCTCCATAAGTAAACAAAATATCATATCCATTAGAACTCTCTACATCTCCTCCATTCGCAACAGATCTTAAATCAGCATCAGTCATACTAACTAACATCGTAAAATTAATTAAATCTGTAGAACCTGATACTTTAGTCCCATCAACTAACAGTTGTTTTCCGTAAGAATAACCAACTGGTTGCCCCAAAACAGAATAAAAATTAAATAAAAACAGAGTGAAAATTAAAATTCTCATATTAAAAGTTCATTTTAGGGGGGGGAGTCAAAATAATACTTTTGTAATAAAAAAAAAATATTATTCTATAAAGAAACGATTATTTAAAGATAATTTTGCATTTTTGTTAACAAATAATTATCACTTATTGTATAGAATTAAACCATGAAAAAAGTACACAATTTTAGCGCAGGGCCTTGTATTTTAGCGCCAACAGTATTCGAAGAAGCTTCACAAGCTATTCTAAACTATAACAATACCGGATTATCTTTAATAGAGATGTCCCACAGGAGTCCTGAGTTTGTTGCAGTAATGGAAGAGGCAAGAAACTTAGTTAAAGAAATCCTTAGTGTTCCTGATGGTTATACGGTGTTATTTTTGCAAGGTGGAGCTAGTCTTGGATTTTTAGAAATTGCATACAATATGATGAGAGAGCACAAGAAAGGTGGATACATAACTACTGGAGCTTGGGCATCAAAGGCACTTAAAGAAGCTAACTTTATGGGAGAAGGGGTTGTTGTGGCCTCTTCAGACGATAAAAACAATAGCTATATCCCTAAAGGATACACCATTCCTTCAGGTCTTGATTATTTACATTACACCTCTAACAATACCATTTTTGGTACACAGTTTAAAGAAATTCCTGAAACAACAGTTCCGTTAGTTTGTGACATGAGTTCAGATATTTTTTCTAAACCCATCGACGTTTCTAAATTCGATATTATCTATGCAGGAGCACAAAAGAATTTAGGACCTGCAGGAGCAACTTTATTTATAGTAAAAGATACAATTTTAGGAAAATCTAGTGTTGCTATCCCTACTATGTTGAATTTAGAGACTCATGCTAAAAAAGACTCTATGTTTAATACTCCTCCAGTTTTTTCTATCTATGCTTCTATGCTAACGTTAAGATGGATTAAAAGCTTAGGAGGTCTAACTGAAATTGAGAAAATGAATAATGCTAAAGCAGAGTTACTTTATGCAGAAATCGACAGAAATCCATTATTTAAAGGTACAGTTGCCAAAGAAGATAGAAGTTATATGAATGCAACATTTGTATTAACCGATGAAACTAAAAAAGACGCGTTCGATAAACTTTGGAATGATGCGAACATTAGCGGAATTAAAGGACACCGATCTGTTGGGGGCTATAGAGCATCTATGTACAATGCAATGCCAATAGAGAGTGTTCAAGTTTTAGTAGATGCAATGAAAACATTAGAAAGTAAATAATTAGGGCGTTTGAGCAGGTCATCCGCTATATCTTTTTTAGTCAGTTCTCGATACATTTGTGCTAAAGCAAAAAACTCGAACTGACTAAAAAAGGATGCCGCTTCTCCCCCTAACGCAAGATAGGTTTAAGACTTAATTTTGAGTATGGCGGATAGATTAACTAGAGAATAGAATAAAGAGAATAGATGAGTAAATGATTAGCACCGTCACTTCTCGATACAATTTTTATTCGCTTCGCTACTAAAAACCACTCGAAGTGACTACAAAGGGTAATTGTAATAAACAATCGGTGTAAATAAGAAATTAAAATATTAGTCCGTTCGAGTGACTTCGAAGTAAAACGAAGAAGTTGTATCGAGAACAGACGGATAAACACAGAATTAAAAAGAAATAAAAATATTAGTCCGTTCGAGTGGCTTCGGAGTAAAACAAAGAAGTTATATCGAGAACAGACGGATAAGCACAGAATTAAAAAGAAATTAAAATATTAGTCCGTTCGAGTGACTTCGAAGTAAAACGAAGAAGTTGTAAAGAGAACAGACGGATAAACACAGAATTAAAAAGAAATAAAAATGAAAGTATTAGCCAATGACGGTATTGCTCAATCAGGGCAAATAAAATTAGAAGAAAACGGATTTACAGTAGTTACAGAATTTGTAGCTCAAGCAGATTTAGTTTCAGAAATAAACGAAAAAAAATACGAGGTACTTTTAGTAAGAAGTGCTACAAAAGTTAGAAAAGACATTATAGACAATTGTCCTTCTTTAAAGATGATTGGTCGTGGAGGTGTAGGAATGGATAATATTGACGTAGCATACGCTCGCGAAAAAGGAATCACAGTCTTTAATACGCCTGCGTCATCATCATTGGCTGTTGCAGAACTAGTAAGTGGTCAACTATTTTCTTTAGCTCGTTCGTTTTATGATTCAGAACGTCAAATGCCTACAAATGGTAAAGCTGACTTTAAAGGATTGAAGAAAAAATATGGAAAAGGAATCGAATTAAGAGGTAAAACACTTGGTATAATTGGTTTTGGACGTATTGGACAATATACTGCTAAATATGCTTTAGGATTAGGAATGAAAGTTGTTGCTTTTGATCCCTTTATGGATAAAGCAGTTATCCCTGTTGAAGTTGCGGACCAAACAGTAAACATCACAATCGCTACTAGTTCTTTAGATGAGTTATTAGCTACTTCAGAGTTTATTTCTTTACATGTGCCAATGCCAGCAGATGGTAATGCGCTAATTTCTACTTCGGAATTTGCTAAAATGAAAGACGGAGTTCGTATCGTTAACGCAGCTCGAGGAGGTGTTATAGATGAGGATGCTCTAATTGCGGCTTTAAACAGCGGAAAAGTTAACAGTGTTGCTTTAGATGTTTTTGTTAACGAACCAACCCCAAGAGAAGACTTATTAAAGAATGACAAAATTGCCTTAACTCCTCATATTGGAGCAGCTACCCTAGAAGCACAAGATAGAATCGGAACAGAGTTGGCAGATAACATTATTGAATTTTATAATAAATAATCTTTTTTATTCAATGGAAAACCAAACTTTAGAAAATCAATTTGACAATAATAACTCAGATTATAAACCTTGGGGAATGGAAGTGAATGCTTTTTGTATGCTAATGCATCTTTCTCAATTAACTTCCGTAATTATTCCTCTGGCTGGACTAGTTTTACCAATCATCATGTGGGCGTCCAATAAAGACCAAAGTCCTAAAGTAGATATCCAGGGCAAAAACATCTTTAATTGGCTCATCACATCTTTAATTATAGTAGTTATTTGCATGGTGTTAATGATGGTTTATATTGGTGCTTTTTTACTTATGGCATTCGGTATTGCTTCATTAATTTTTGCTATTATGGGAGCTATTAAATCAAACAATGGAGAACTGTACAAGTATCCATTTGCAATAGAGTTTATAAAGTAATTAAAACTTTTTTCATAAAAAAAGCCAGACAAATTTGTCTGGCTTTTTTTGTGTGTAGTAGTAGTCTTTCTTATTTTAACTTCCCAGTAATTTCATCTGACATTGGCTTCACAGCACTCAAATATACATCTACTAAGTTTCCTTCTTCATCTATTAAGTACTTCTGGAAATTCCATTTAACTTGGCTACTTTTTACTCCATTTTTAGCTTCATCTGTTAACCATTTGTATAAAGGATGTTGCTCCTCTCCTTTTACATTAATTTTTTCTGTCATTAAAAATTCAACACCATAATTCTTCTGACAAAAAGCTCCAATTTCAGCAGCAGAACCAGGCTCTTGTCCTCCGAATTGGTTACAAGGAACCCCAATTATAACTAACTTATCTTTATATTCTGAATGTAATTGTTGTAACTCTTCATACTGAGGAGTAAAACCGCATTTGGAAGCCACATTTACAAATAATATTTTCTTTCCTTTAAACTCCGATAAAGAAATTTCCTTTCCTTCTAAACTATTGATTTTTACATCATATAAATTTTCTTTCATAACTTTATTCTTTTTTATTTCTGAAGTGGGTTCTTTTTCTACCAACTTTGTTTCTTTATGCGCTCCTTGAGCTGTTTCTTTTTCTTGATTTGCTTGTGAACAAGAAGCAATAAATGAACTCGCTGTTAATAATAATATTGCAATTTTTGATTTTTTCATAGTTGTAAATTTAGACTTTATTATTTTAAATAATTATTCAATTCAGTTTGTTTAGATTCCTTTTCAAATTGTCCTCCAAAAAACACTGTAGTAGTCGATGATGTATCATCTTTTACTCCTCGCATAGAAACACATAAATGTTTTGCCTCTATAATAACTGCTACGTCCTTAGTTTCTAATAAATTCTGAAGGTCTTGACCTATTTGTAGCGTCAATCTTTCTTGAACTTGTGGACGGGCAGAAAAATATTGGACAATTCTATTTAATTTAGAGAGTCCAACTACTTTATTAGAAGGTATGTAAGCAACATGTGCCTTCCCTATAATTGGGACAAAATGATGCTCACAGCTAGAGTAAAAAGTAATGTCTTTTTCTAGTAGAATTTGATTATATTTATATTTATTGTCAAATAATTTAACATCAGGTTTATTCTGTGGAGAAAGTCCGGAGAAAATTTCGTCAACATACATTTTGGCTACTCGGTTAGGAGTTTCTTTTAATGAGTCATCTGTTAAATCTAATCCTAAAGTATCCATTATTTCTGCAAAATGATAAGCTATTTTTTGCTTTTTAGCTGTATCATCTATCTCAAATGCATTTTTCTTAAGTGGTGTTTCTATATTGTTCATAAGAATTGTTTTATATTTTATTAGTCTACCGGAAACTCGACAAAATTTCTTGGAGTCTCATATAGTCTTATTT
The DNA here is from genome assembly GCA_024635865.1 of Flavobacteriales bacterium. Lineage (GTDB taxonomy): Bacteria > Bacteroidota > Bacteroidia > Flavobacteriales_D > Parvicellaceae > S010-51. The sequence continues at coordinate 2,608 of JAGXIB010000102.1, read as the reverse complement.
GAATTTCTAATTTATTATCTATTTTCTCTCTTAAAATTTCATAAATCACCACTGCAATATTTTCTGCAGTAGGATTTAGATCTTTGAACTGAGGGACCTGCTCATTTAAATTCTTGTGATCAAATTGATTTAATACATGAGTCTTTATTAAGTCGGACAATAGCTTTGTATCTATCACGTAACCTGTTTCATGATCAATATCTCCAGTTACCTTTATAATTAGTTCATAATTATGACCGTGATAAAATTCATTATTACATTTTCCGAATACTTTATTATTTTTTTCTTCAGACCAATTGGGATTATTTAATCGATGGGCAGCGTTAAAATGTTCCGCTCTGTATATGGTTGCTTTTTTATTTTTCAATTTGTTTAAAGTTTTGTTACACAAATTAAACAAAACTAAATCATTTAACCTATATTTGTTTAAACTATTTATCATTTAAGTAAACAAAATAGATGTTATGAGCAAAAATTATATAGTAATTGGAGGTTCTACAGGAATAGGACTAGCAATAGTAAAAGAATTAAAGGAAAGAAATAAAAATGTTTTAGCAACATATAATGAAAGTGATGAGTTTAAAAACGACATTAATTACCATTATTTGAATGTCTTAGATAAAAATTATGATTTAGATTTTGTTCCAGACGTTTTAGATGGATTAGTTTATTGCCCAGGAAGTATTAATTTAACTTCATTTAAAAGAGTGACTTCAGAAAATTTAATAGAAGATTTTGAATTAAGTGTTTTAGGAGCTTTTAATTTAATCCAAAAGTTATTACCAAATTTAAAAAAATCAGAACAATCTTCTATCTTATTATTTTCATCTGTAGCAGCTCAAACAGGTTTTAATTTCCACACCCAAGTTTCGACAATAAAAGGAGCAATAGTAGGTTTTACCAAAGCATTGGCTGCTGAACTGGCCCCTACTATTAGAGTAAATGCTATTGCACCTTCAATTACAAACACTCCTTTAGCAGAAAGATTATTAAATAGTGAGGCTAAAGTAGAGTCAAATGCAAATAGACATCCATTAAAAAACATAGGACAACCAAAAGATATAGCGAATGCCGCTTTATTTTTATTAACCGAAGATTCTAAATGGGTAACAGGACAAATACTTACAATCGATGGAGGTATTTCAACACTAAAAATTTAAAATATGTTTGGATTATTTAAGAAAAAATCAGTGCATGAAAAGCTAGAAATTCAATATAAAAAATGCCTTGAAGAAGCTTTTAACCTCTCTAAATCGAACAGGAGCGAAAGTGACAAAAAGTATAAGGAAGCAGACGATATTGCTAAAACAATAGAAAAACTTAAAAATAAATAGTTATGGCTTTTTACCAATTTAAAAAAAAGCAAAAAGTAAATTGTGGAATAGATGAGCTATGGGATTTCATTTCTTCACCAAAAAACTTAAAGGAGATAACTCCTGACTACATGGGGTTTAATATGACTTCAGAAAGTTCTGACGACAAAATGTATCCTGGTTTAATCATTACTTATTTAGTTACTCCTTTGCTTGGAATAAAAACCGATTGGATGACTGAAATAACTCATGTAGAGGATAAAAAATATTTTGTTGATGAACAGAGAGTTGGCCCATACAAAATGTGGCATCACCAACATAAAATAGAGCCCATAGAAAACGGAGTTCTAATGACTGACATCGTTACTTACTCTCCCCCGTTTGGTTTTTTAGGAGCCATAGCAAATAAGCTCTTTATTAAAAGTAAACTAGAAGAAGTTTTTGACTATAGAGTTAAAGCAGTTGATAGCAAATATGGAAAATATAAAGGATAAGCTTTCGGAAAGAGAATTAGACCGAATTATAGAAATGGCTTGGGAAGACAGAACTCCTTTCGAAGCAATAACCTATCAGTTTGGTCTCAAAGAGCAAGAAGTAATCTCACTTATGCGTTCTAACTTAAAACGTAGTAGTTTTAATCGTTGGAGAAAAAGAGTGAACAGTAAAGTAAGTTTAAAGCATTTGAAAAAACGTAGTGATAACATTACTCGATTTAAATGTTCTAGACAAAAGCAGATTACAGGAAATAAAATTTCAAAGCGATGATCGATTTCCCCACCGACATGTCTACTATTTTAGATAGAGTTGAAAATATTCAACCAATCAAGTACGTTAGAAACAGAAACTTTATTGATGGAGATGTCACCTATTTGTCACCATATATTTCTCGTGGGGTAATCTCTACTAAAATGGTTATGAATAGTCTAATTAAAAGAGGCTATGAATTAAATCAAATAGAAAAATTAGTTCAAGAACTTGCTTGGCGAGACTACTTTCAGCATAATTGGATAGCGCTAAAAGAAAAAATTAATGAAGATATTAAGCACCAACAAAAGCCAGTAAATAATCACCTTATTCCAACTTCTATACTAGATGCTTCAACTGGGATTAAAGCCATTGATGAACAGATAAAAGAATTTTATAAAACAGGGTACTTGCATAACCACCTGAGGATGTACATTGCTTCTCTATCTTCTAACATAGCAAATAGTCATTGGAAAACACCAGCAAAATGGATGTATTATCATTTACTAGATGGAGACTGGGGAAGTAATGCTTCAAGCTGGCAGTGGGTT
>JAGXIB010000101.1 GCA_024635865.1 Flavobacteriales bacterium | reverse complement strand
AGTAAAATTGCGCCTTATCAAGGTTGGATTGGCTTAATCTTTTGTTTCTGGGGGCTTTGGGTGATCATTAATTCTGTATTAAATCTTAACTGGATTTCTTACTACCCAATTTGGTGGGCTACTTATTTAGCTTCTGGTATCATTCAGTTTACTTTAGGCTTTTTGCTAGGGTATGGAATGATAAGCGAATTAATACTATCTAAAAATGAACAAGCAAAAGAGAAAGGAGAGCAATTATTATCAAAATTAGCTCCTTTACAAGGAAAAATAGGAGTGTTTGGAGTTGCAGTAGGTGTATGGACTATTGTTGCTAGCTTTTTATTTTATGTTTAATTTATTAATTTACTAGCTATGGGAGTTTCTTTAAGTAAGATTTTAAAAAAAGAAAATACAATTATTTTACCCGAATTTGGAGCGATCTTAAAAATAGGGGAAGGTTTTCAGTTTAATAAATTTTTGAAATACAATGATGGTAAACTGATTACTTTTGTTAAAGAAGAATATGGCATAGATGATTCTGCAGCAAAAGAAAAAGTTAGTCTTTTTATTAAAGAAATTAAAAATCAACTTGATGAAAAGGGAACTTATGAAATAGTAGGAGTTGGACTATTAAAACTTAAAGGAGAGAGCATCTCTATTATAAAAATAGCTAATAGTTTAAGCTCCGAAATAGAAAAAGAGAAAGTTTCAGAAAAACCTAAAGAAGTTTCAAAGACGTCTGAGTCAGTTATCAAAAAAGAAGAGAAGAAGATTGATACTCCTAAAAAAGTAACCCCTGATAATAAAGAAGCTAAGAAAGAAGCTGCACCTATTGTTAAAAAAGAACCCACTACTTCTAGTGAAAGTAAAGAAACTGATAAGGGTAAGGAAGAAGTTAAGCCAAGTAAGGACGCAAGTAAGACAGAAACGAAAAACATAAAGGAGAACAAGTTAGATGATAACAAGCCAAAGCAACCTCCTATAGTAAATAAAGTAGACAAGACAAAAGAAGGGGTTAGTCAAAAAGTATCAAAGGAAGAAGTAAAAAAAGAAAAGCCCGAAAAAACAGCAGCAAAAAAAGCTTCAAAACCATCTAAACCAGTAAAGGAGGCAGAGGATAAAACAATAACAAAAGTAGGAAAAGAAGATCCGATTTTAAAGGAAGAATCAAAACGAAAAAAGAGGGTTCCTTTGTTCTTAATTGTTTTGTTGCTCATCATTTTAATATTAGGAGGTACAGGATTTTTCTTTAAGTCGTATTTTACAGGATATTATCATTCAGTAAAAACATACATTACTGGTAATAACAATAGTGAAAGTATTAAGGGGTTAACAGCTGACGGAAGTAAGCATCATAAAGCTAAAGAGCATAAAGAGAGTAAAAAGGCGAGTAAAATTTCGGTCTCTGAAAATGAGATAGCATCAGCTGAGGAGGAATATGTTGGGGATAGTAAAGTGGAGGGAGCTACCGAAAAAGAAAAACAATTAGCCAATAATATTGAAGAGCCTAAAACAATTGAGGTGACTTCAGAAGAAAAAGAAACTGAAGTAATAGAAGAAGGAAATGTTTCTAATGACTCAGCTCTTATTAGCCAATTAAATAGTAAAATCGAAGATTTAAAAAACCAGCTAGCAGACAGTAATCAGCAGAACAAGGAAAGTAATGCTTTAATTAGTGATTTACAACATCAAATTACTTCTTTAGAAAACAAGTTAAGGAATCAACCTAACGCAAGCTCTGTTAATAAGACTAATGCGTCTAATGGAAGATATAAAGTTATTGTAGGTTCATTTTCTGAAAGAAGTCATGCTGAAAGCAAAACCTCAGACTTAAAGTCTAATGGCTACAATAATAGTAATGTTGTTGGAAAGTATGGAGGTTTTTACATTGTTAGTATTGGAGGATTTGATTCTAAATCAGATGCAGAATCTTTAAAAACAAAATATAAATCTTCTGGAGGAAGTGTTTTTATTAAGAAGATATAAGCTAGCTCACCAATCCAATAGAGACTTCGTTGAGTAAGTACAAAGCATTAATAAAGATTAGAATAAGCAAACTTCTTTCAAGCGGCTTATTTAAACTTAAGTCTTCTATTTGAAGTGTTTTGACACTAGATATTAGTAAAATGATTAAATAAACTAAAGAAAGAGCCTTCCAATTTAATAATAGTAATGGGGAGCAAATCAGCAATACTCCAGATGTTTTTATAAAAAAGTTGTTATTTGGTCTTTTAATCAGTAGGATTCCTAGAGTTATCCAGGAGATTATACCTAAAATGATTAATGCTATTCCTATAACTTCATCATAGTAGATAAATAAGTCTTTTAGCATTATTAAAGGAATCCCAAGGTATAATAATGTATTGATACTAATGGTTGTCTTCAAGCAAAACACAATAGTAATTAGAGGAGCTAAAATAAAAGAAAGTGGTAGAGGAACAACAAAACTATTTAGATCAAAAAGATTAAGAACTCCGTATATTGCATAAGTAAGCAATGAATACGTAACCAATTTATAATCCCATCTCATCTTTTAATCTTTACTTTGCCAGCGCTTAATTTTCACTTCATCTTTGACTAACTCTAATGAATCTATCGTCATTTCTTTTACAGCCTCTTCAAACTGAGATTCAGCAGAAGGATGGACTAATGTTCTTAAAGAAACTTCGATAATTTCACTAATTAACTCCGAGCTATCTTCTCTTGCTAGGTCAATCAATGTTTTTTCAATTACGCTTGAGGTAATGTCACCAATAGAAATTTCTAATGTTTTTGAAATTTGTTTACCCAAAACAGGTATTTTTTCTAAATCAGAAATTTCTTTACTATTAGCTACGGCGTCTTTTACAGCAATTGCAACATAAGATCTAATGTCATCTTTTTTGTCTAAATAAAACTTAGTAGAGGCAAATTTAACTCGTTCAGAAGCCCAGTCAGCAATAATGTCTTTTTTAGGTAAAACTACATCTTCGATTATTTTCTCTAAAATTGGAGATCCAGCTTTAATTTCATATTGGGCACCAGAGATTACATTTACTGTAACTCTATCTGAAATTTCTTCAACTAAAATGTAGTAGTATTTCATGAAAACAGCATACCACCAAGTCTCTTTAACATCAATTACACCTTTCTTTTGTAACCTAATAATTAAAGAAGCAATTCTAATTAATCTTAGAAACCTAAAGGCTTGCAAAGGAATACAACCGATGATATCGTACCAATTATAAAACGGATAAATATACCATTTTTGAAACTTTTTTTTATGGATTGCATAGCCCCATCTCAAAAGAAACTCTGATAAAAATATACCTACAAAAAATAAATCATAGAATAGAAAGTCAGGGTGAATAACATCATTATAAAAATCATGAAAATTTACATTGATTTCAAAAATAATCCCCCTAAAAAACTTAGTTGTAAATGCCATGTCAAATGCCATCCAAGTTAAGTTCAAAATAATTAGTAAAATCATAAATAAATCTATGATATACCAAAAAGTAGAACTCTCATTTTTAAGTTTATTTAAGAAAATTTTCATTTTTGATGGCTGTAAAAAGTTAAATAAATCCTTTTAGAAGACCTCTGAACTTAAGCATCTCGCTAGATAAAATTAACATCGTATGTTGCGTTTTATCAGTCATTTTAATAGCTCCCTTCAAATAGAGTTGATCTCCTTCTATTTTATCAAAATTTAATTCTATAGTTTTAAACTTAATTTCAGGAATAGCAAGCATACCTAGTTTTTGTATAGAGTTTTTGGGAGGATAAGTTTCTATTGCTTTTGGAATATTTGCAATAAACCCAAAGGTATTAAACTGAGGAGAAAACTTTTCAAACTGTTGATTTGTTCCTATGTACAACAAGTCATTCTTTAGCGTTAAATAGATAAGTTCATCCATGAAAAGGGGGTGAGGAATCGTCCAATAGCCAGCTTCATTGGTAATTAGTGAATCTGTATTTAGTAATGCAAATAGTTCAGTAGGCTTTTCGATTTTAAGAACATACATTAGTTCAGGAATATTTAGACGAGGACTAGCTTCTACTTTTGTCATTTTTTCAACTGTTTCAAAGGTCTCAGGATCTATTACTTGTTCCATTTTGGTTGTAAAAACAGGAGTTTCTTTATATCCTATTACTCCGCCAGATAAACTCCCAGTACAATAGTTAAGAATATAACGTTGTTTTCTAGAAAAAACTTTTTCTAGTATATTATTGAGGTATTTTGAAGTTGTAGAAAGACTAAATTTTGCAAGTTCACCTTTGTTTAAAGTTAGTTGTTCTTGGTTATTTTCAACATAGAAGTCTGTAGATTTTAAGTCAATAACAACTTGCATTGCTATCTCTTCTTGTTCCGCATTAAAGCTTATAGCTTTTTCACCAAAGTTTCCAAAAATAGAAAACATTTCAGATAGGTTATTGATGAGCTCACTTTCGCTGGATGTCCAAATACCAAATTGCTTTTCAGTTTCAGTAAATTGTTTAAAAGAAGAGTTTGTTTCAGCAAGAGGTAAGTGAGCTTCTCCAAAAATTAAATTAAATTGACTCTGGGCTTCCTCAATTGTAACTTTCCCCTTTTTATCAATTGGTTGCAAAACAACATAGGTATTCCCTTCATTATTCAGGACATACATTTTTTCTTTTTTAATGGTGATAATTTGACCTGTAGAGAAGTTATTTGACTGATAGGTTTCAGGAGTCTCAGATAATGAATTTAGAAACTGATTTTCATCAATTACGTCTATTATAATCCCAACGTTTTCATTGTGGGTAACTAGATCATAATAAGTATAAATAATAAGGTCTACTAATGGATTAATTCCTGGGCTATCGTTATTTTTTTGAATTTCATTAAAGTCAATCTTTGTAGAAGAAACTGAATCTAATAAAGTAGGATCTCTTTTTAGTAGTTTATAGAATTCATTAGTAATTTTTTCTGGTTTTAAATAGGCAACTCCATTTGCATTAGAAGGAATTAGTAAATGTCTACTGTTGGTTTTTTCTTCTCCGATATAAAAGAAACCAACTATAATTAAGATTAAAAGTATAGCAATTGCAGTAATTGGTAGTATTTTTTGAATGGTTTTCATAGAATTCTAGTATAAAAGTTAAAGATATAAGTTTAAAGATAATTTCTACTGTTAAAAATGCTAAAATCCTTACCTTAGCTATCTATAAAATGAATAACTTATACGCAATAGTCGATATAGAAACAACAGGTAACTTTTCTGATAGAGGAGGGATTACTGAAATTGCTATTGTTGTTACTGATGGTCTAGAAATTTTAGAGACTTACGAGACACTTGTTAACCCCAATGCATATATTCCACCTTTCATTGAGAACTTAACGGGTATTTCAAATCAAATGGTTCAAGACGCTCCTCAATTTGAAGAAGTGGCTGAAGAAATTGCAACACTATTAGAAGGAAAGGTTTTTGTGGCACACAATGTAAACTTTGATTACAAATATGTAAAATTTGAACTCGAACTAGCTGGTTATTCAATTAGTCAATCACGTTTGTGTACGGTTCGATTAAGTCGTAAAATTATACCAGGTTTGCCTTCTTATAGCTTAGGGAAACTAACCCGAAGTTTAGGAATTGAACATAACGATAAACACAGGGCAATGTCTGATACGATGGCCACCGTTCATCTGTTCCATTTACTAGTAGAAAAAGGAGAAGAAGATATTTTAGCAAAGTTAAAATCAGTAGCCAAACAGGCAAATTTACCTGCAAATTTACCTGAACGTATCTTCAACAAACTACCACAAGAAACAGGTGTTTATTATTTTTATAATGCTAAAAAAGAAATTATATATATAGGTAAAGCTAAGAATATAAAGAAAAGAGTTACCACTCATTTTACTGGTAAAGCAACTACTCAAAAACTGGCTTTTTACAAAGAAATACATCATGTTTCAGTAGAATTAACAGGAACTGAATTAATCGCTACTCTTCTAGAAGATGCAGAAATAAAACATTATTGGCCAGTTTATAACCGGTCGCAAAAAAGTAGAGTAAATAAATTTGGTGTCTTTCTGTATGAGAATCAAAAAGGAATTACCCAATTAGGAATTACTAAAATAGGGAACCAAGTCAAGCCATTAAAGACATTTCCTAGTCTGTCAGATACACGTAATTGGTTAATCAAAAGAATAGAAGAGTTTGAGTTAAAGCCTCAACTGTGTGGAATGCCTGAGTTTGACTCTTTAGTCATAGCACAAGACCAGCATCAAGAAAATATTCAACAGTTTTTAGTTAAGTTTGATCATTCTTCTGAGTCATATCTTTTAGCTGGAAAAGGAAGAGCTTTGTGGGAACAATCTTTTGTTTATGTTGAAAATGGAACCTATAAAGGTTTTGGTTATTTAAATGCTCAAGAAAGCTTGTCTACTTTAGATGAAATAGAAGCTTATTTAATTCCTAAAGAAGAAACAATTACATCTCGTATTATTATCACTGCTGAAAAGTTTACTGAACCGCTAAAAAAAATCAAATTATAATGGCAAGGATACTAGCCTTAGACTACGGAACTAAAAGAGTAGGAGTAGCAGTAACCGATGAGTTACAGATTATTGCTTCTGGTCTAACAACAGTTCATTCTAGTGATTTAATTCAGTTTATAACAGATTATATTAAAAAAGAAAAAGTAGAAACCATTGTTGTTGGCGAGCCTAAAACGTTAAAGAACGAAAAAACAGATAGTTCTCATGAAATTGAAAAATTAATGAAGAACTTAGTCAAGAAGTTTCCCAATCAAAAAATTGATAAAATTGACGAACGTTTTACTTCTAAATTAGCTTCTCAGGCTATTTTTATGTCTGGAGTTAAGAAGAAAAAACGTCAACAAAAAGAATTAGTAGATGAAGTAAGTGCAACTATTATTCTTCAAAGCTATATGCAAATGCAAGAGAATAGAATGTTTTGATAATAAATTAAAGAAATATAATCATGGTTTTTTATTAAGTGCTGAAACTGGAAGCCTTTTAATGTTTACTTTATTTTCAGTTTTGTTTGCATGCCTTGGATTTTTGCCTATTTCTTAATTTGATTTTTTTAGAATACAGAACTTTTAATAAAAGGGTAGTGGGTAGAACAAGCTTCTGATTAATGTCATTTCAATAACTAGTTTAAGTCACTCTATTTCATCTTATTAGTCTGTAAGTTTATATAAACAAAATCAAACTGATATGAATAAAGAAGAAAATGTAACAGGAATAGCATTCATTGATAAAATTTTTTTTGATGCTAACTTGAATAGGTATGGTATAATGGCTGTATTAATTGTTGTCGTCGGATGTTTAGGGGGAATAGCTGTAGGAACTGGAGGAATAGAAAGTACTTTTCAATTATTTTTATTGGCTTTTTCTACCATGTTTGCTTTATCAATGATGTTAGCGGTTGCTCCAATGAAATGGGTAATTTGGTCAAGTTTATTGGCCCTTTTAATAGACTTAATTGTCATCTCATATAATCTTTTGAGCTAATAAGCATTTCCAAGGTAAGAGTTTAACTCGTATTTTTAAGATTCTTTTTTTGTGTTAAGATTAAAGCCTAAACCTGCAGAAAGCCTAAATTCATTTAAGTTTTCAATTTGATCATAAAAGTGTTGACCTATTACTATTTTTGTTTGTACAAAAAAATGAAAGTTTTTATGTAGGTAATAGTTGTAGCCTAAAGACGCAGAAATAAGAGGATTTATTCCATTTTGAGTTGACGTGTTCATTGTTTTTGACGCATTTAACTTAGTAAAAGACATTCCTGGTTGAATTCCAATGAATAAATCATTATTTTGATTTGTAAAATGCCAATTTACACCAAAAAAGATGCTGTGATTGTAATCAAAATGAGGTAAATCATCATTCCCTAGTTGATTTAGAAAATAAAAGCCTTCACCGATAATTGAAATTTTAGAATTAAGATAAGTTTCTATATTTCCATTTAAGAAAATGTAATCATATTTGTTTGCTAAAGATGTTGTTGGGCTTAATGTTAATCGACCACTTAATAGACCATTTTTAATGTGTGAATCTTCTTGTGCTTTTATACTACTTGTAAAAAGTAAGATTACTAAGATGATATATGTAGTCTTTACCTTAATTTCCCAATTTTATAGTTCAAACTAATTGTAGCTAATAAATGACCTTCTAAACCACTGTGATTATGTTGTTTAATTTCAGTAACTGTTTCATGTGAGTGGGGGTGTCCGTCATCTATTACTGTATTTACTACTTCTAATTCATTTGTTAAATGAACCATGTATTGTGTAGTAAGAGAAATATCAAATCGGTTAGTCAAGTTAATGTGTGTTCCGATTCCAGCTTGAACGGCAGAACCCCATCTGTCTTCAGAAACAGAAGGATTATAAATCAGTGTTTTTTTATTGTAATCAAAACAATGTCCAGCTGCAATGTAGGGTTGAATTATTTTGGGATAATGTCTTTCTTTAAAAGGGTAGAATAAAATAGACCAACCAATGTGATAATATTCACTTCGAACACTATTTTTATCATTTATAGAAATGTAGTCAGCAAACCAATCTGTATTAACACGGTCATTTAATTGTATTCTAAACTGACCACCAGTTCCTAAACCAAAACCATCATGTGAAAATTTACTCACTGTACTTCTTACACCTAAAGAAAACCACCCTCCATTTTTATCTTGTGCAAGTAGTGTAGAGGTGCTAATTAAAAATAAACTGATAACAATAAACTTAGTAAGCATCATGATGTTTAGATTTAAGAAATGGTAGAGCAAAAAAAAACTCGTTAATTAATTAACGAGTTTTTAAATGTTTTTATTGTATGCTTAACTTTTTATCTAAGTCATCTAAATAGACTTTAAACTTCTTATCGGTTTCAGATAAGTTGTTTACTGTTCTGCAAGCATGTAGTACGGTTGCATGATCTTTACCTCCGCAATGTGCTCCAATATTAGCTAATGAAGATTTAGTCATCTTCTTAGAGAAGTACATTGCAATTTGTCTAGCTTGTACAACTTCTCTTTTTCTAGTTTTAGATTTCATCAATTCAATTGGTAAATCGAAATAATCACAAACAACTTTTTGAATATATTCAATACTAACTTCTCTAGCGGTATTCTTAACAAACTTGTCAATCATTTGTTTCGCTAGGTCTAGCGTAATTGATTTTTTGTTCAATGAAGATTGAGCTATTAACGAAATTAAAGCACCTTCTAACTCTCTAATGTTACTAGATATACTGTAAGCTAAATATTCAACAACCTCTTTTGGTAACTCAATACCATCGGCATACATTTTTTGATTTAATATAGCTATTCTAGTTTCTAAATCTGGAACTTGTAAATCTGCAGACAATCCTCATTTAAAACGAGACAATAATCGTTGTTCCATTCCTTGTAATTCTACAGGAGCTTTATCAGAAGTTAATATTATTTGCTTTCCAGTTTGATGTAAGTGGTTAAAAATATGGAAGAACACATCTTGCGTTTTTTCCTTTCCAGAAAAGAATTGAACGTCATCAATGATTAAAACATCTACCATTTGGTAAAAATGAATAAAATCGTTGGTGTTATTTGTCTTTACAGCATCTATAAACTGTTGTGTAAACTTTTCAGAAGCAACATACAATACTGTTTTACCCGGAAATCTATTTTTAATAGAGATACCAATTGCATGAGAAAGGTGTGTTTTTCCAAGTCCAACAGAGCCATAAATTAATAAGGGGTTAAATGCAGTTCCACCTGGCTTCTCAGCTACAGCATATCCTGCAGAACGAGCTAGACGGTTACAATCACCTTCAATAAAGTTTTCAAAAGAATAATTTGGATTCAAGTTAGAATCGATATTAATTTTTCTTAAACCAGGGATAATAAATGGGTTTCTGATTGGGTTAGAGCTAATGTCTAACGGTACAGCTACAGAAGGATTTTTTATAGCCTTCTTATTTGTTGTAGGAATTTTAACGGTATATGGATTAGTGTTTTTTGCACTATTATTTTCCATAATAATACTGTATTCCAATTTTGCATCTGGCCCTAATTCTTTTCTAATTGTTTTTCTCAATAGAACAACATAATGT
>JAGXIB010000100.1 GCA_024635865.1 Flavobacteriales bacterium | reverse complement strand
TTGTGCTCAATCTTTCTTAACTCTAAAATAGTTGTTGCAGCTTCCTTAGCGTTAAGGGTGAAGTCATTTCCACTTTCTAGAATAATGACTAATTCTTTTATTGTCTTTTTTGAGAAAGTGTTTAATAAACTCATAATACAAAAATAATAAATTTTACCATGCTGTAGGACCTCCCATAGTGTTATTTCTTCCAAAGTCCTCAGAGTTTCTTTTCTGTTGAGCTCGAATTTTCTTTATTAGACGCTTAATCTGGTGCTCTTTTAGGAATGCACTTTTAGGTAGTTCTTGACTTATGATTATAACTCTAATATTTTCCTTTATAAATGTTTCCTAGTAGTTATTTAGTTCTGATAAAACCTTTTTTTTCTTAAAATTACCTAGTTCTTTTTTACAAGCTTGTTGAACTTCTGAATCATATCGATTTTCCTCTATTATAAGAATTAAATCACGAATGGATTGTTTCTTGATTTTAGTAAGAAATCTTTTTTTATTAGACTTTTTAAAAGAATTAAATAGCGCTGAAAGAGGACTAAGAAACGACACTTCTATTTGCTTTGTTTGCTGAAGAGAAATAACTTGTTCTTTCTTCAAAATCAATTGTTTCGACAGGAGAAAGAATAGACTTGAATATAGTCATTAAGTCTTCTGTATGATTTTTAGGTCTTCCTGTTTTTATGTCAAAATGAACTAGGTTTACCCAGTTCAGCGCTTTTAAATGTGTTTTATTTATGTCCCACATTCTCATTTCTATTTTTAGATGCTTATTTCCAAAGTCTAAAATTTGTGATTCAATTAAAATGTCCTCGTTTACATTTGCAGGAACCAAATAACTAATGTAATTATTTGCAACTACCCAACCTAGGTTATCTTTAAAAGCCATTTCTCCAGTTCTAATACCAAAACTAGTTTCGAATTGATCTTCTCTTGCATTTACAAAGTAATCTAAGTATCTAGCGTTATTTAGGTGTCTAAATGGGTCTGAATCTTGAAAACGAATTTGATAAGTTGATTGTAATATTTTATTTTCCATTTTGTTTAGCAATGTAATTATCTAATAAGGTGTTGGCTTGTTTATTGAATTTTTTTTGGAGAAAAGAAGAGCCTCCGATAATTACTCCAAATATTCCGAAAGCTTGTCTTGACCAGTCTTTAAAACTAAAAGTGTCAGTATGTTTTATAATCTTCCCATCTCTAAATTCAAACGAAGCATCTATGACGTTGTGCACTTTCCTTTTAGTTGCTGAAAAAGTATAATCAGCTTCCCAATGTGCTTTTCCTGAGTTACCATCTGCTTCAATTCCAGAATACTCCATGGCTAGGTCTTTTCCCGAAACACAAAGCATTTCCCACATGTCACTTGCTCTTTTTCCTTTTAAGGTTCCGAAAGCAGGGTCATTGAAAACAATTTCTGAGTGATAACAATCTCCCATTGTCTTGTAATCTTTTTCCTTAAAAGCACTATAAAATTTTGTCAAAAGTTCCTTGTTGTCCATTAGAGTTGTTTAACTTTGATTAATAATCACGAATATACTCAATTATTTAATACTTTTTTAAAGTCATATTAAAATGAAATTATTGTTAGTTTTTCTTTTTTTTAGTTTCATTGTTAGCGCCCAAACTCCGCAAGAATATGGTAAAGTGATGGTTGCAAAGCTAGCTTCTCCAGAGTTTTATGGAAGGGGCTATGTTAATGATGGTTGCGGCATTGCAGCTGACTTTATTGAGTCTAAGTTTAAAGAATATGGTTTAAAAGCCTACAATGGAAATTATAAGCAAGAGTTTAGTTTTGACGTAAATACATTTCCTACAGTAGTAGAAATGTCAATAGATGGAATTGAGTTAGTAACTGGGAAGGAGTTTGTCGTTTCTCCTATTTCTGGAAGTTCAAAAGGAAAGTATTCTTTAATGTGGATAGATAGTACCAACTTTCCTAAAATCATCGAAGATATGAAGTCTATGAGGATGGGAGGTTCCACTGCTTTTATTTTTGATCACAAAGGAATAACCGATAAAGAGTTATTGGGAAAGTTTAACGAGTTTAAATACTACTTGACTTCCATTGGACCAGTTATAACAATAGAAGAAGAAAAGTTTACTTGGTCGGTTGGGAGACAAAGTGTTAAAAACACGATGGTTTCTGTTCTTAGAACTAAGGTTTCTAAAGACATAGAGGAGGTGTCCTTCAATATTCAGCAAAAGCTAGAGAAAGATTATGAAGTTGCTAATGTTATCGGTTATATTGAAGGAAAATGTAAAAAGGAATCAATTGTCATTTCGGCTCATTACGATCATTTAGGGATGATGGGTCAAAAAGTCTACTTCCCGGGAGCTAATGATAATGCAAGTGGAACTTCTATGTTGCTCTATTTAGCTAAATATTACGCAACTCATCAGCCTAAGCACAATATAGTTTTTATGTCTTTTGCTGGAGAAGAAGCTGGGATCTTAGGTTCTAAATATTATACCGAACATCCTTTATTTCCTTTAGAAAAAATAAAGTTTTTAACGAATTTAGATTTAGCCGGGACAGGAGACGAAGGGATTACTGTGGTTAATGCAACGTTACATAAGAAGCAATTTAAAAAGTTAGGAAAGATAAATATAAAAGAGAATTATTTAGAAAAAGTAAAGTTGAGAGGGCCTGCAGCCAATTCCGATCATTATTTTTTCACTCAAAAAGGAGTCCCTGCCTTTTTTATCTATACTAACGGGGGGATTAAAGCTTATCATGATGTCTATGACAAATCTGAAACGCTTCCATTGACAGAGTTTAATGACTACAGCCAGCTATTAATTGACTTTTTCAATAAACTATAGTTAAGTTCTTTGAGCGATTAAGTGCTTTAACTGGATAAAATTAAGTAACTTTAGAATTCTAAAATCACAACAGAAATGGCAACTATACAGTTAAATAAACAACTAGAAACAACTAGTTTTATATATATTATTGAAGAAATAAAAGACTTATCAAAAGATCTTTTTTCTAGCAAAGAAATCGATTATATCGACTCAAAAATAAAAAAAGATTTTGATTGTGCTTCAGTAAATCAATACGATAAAGAAATAATAGTTTTAAAAATAGCAAAGGAGCATTCACCTCAAAATCAAGAAAAAGCAAGAAAGGGAGGGGCTAAAATTACTGGGATGTTAAACACGAGTAAAAGTACCTCTGTTTCTATTACAGACTTAAGCTCAAATGAAAGCTATGTGATAGCAGTGACCGAGGGAATGGCATTAGCAAACTATCAGTTTCTTAAATATTTTAAAGACGCTGCTGAAAAGAAAAATTCATTGCAGACGATAAATATTAACTCGTCAACAATTAAAGCTCAAGAACTAGAAGAATTAATAGCTGGAGTAGAGGCAAATGCATGGGCAAAAGACTTAGTAAATGAACCATTGTCTTTTTTAACCGCTTCAGAGTTAGCAAATCAAATTGCTGAAAAAACAACCAAAATAGGAGTAAAGGTTGAAGTGTTAGATCAATTAAAAATTGAGACTTTAAAAATGGGAGGTTTATTAGCAGTAAATAAAGGGAGTTTAGATCCTGCTACTTTTACTATCATGGAGTGGAAACCAGAAAATGCTAGAAACTCTAAGCCTGTTATTTTAGTAGGAAAAGGTATTGTTTACGATACAGGAGGATTAAGTTTAAAGCCAACCAAAAATTCGATGGACTTTATGAAGTCCGACATGGGAGGAGCAGCTGCTATGGCTGGAGCAATATACGCTATAGCAAAAGCTAAAATCCCAGTTCATGTTGTAGGGTTAATTCCAGCAACTGACAATAGACCAAGTGGTAATGCTTATGCGCCTGGAGATGTTATAAAAATGCATAATGGACTCACCGTTGAAGTTTTAAATACAGATGCTGAAGGAAGAATGGTTTTAGCTGATGCATTAAGTTATGCAAAAAAGTTTGATCCAGAGTTAGTAATTGATGCTGCAACATTAACTGGTGCTGCTGTTGCTGCGCTAGGCCCAGAAGCTTCTGCAATAATGGGAACAGCTGGTGAAGAAACGATGACCGCATTAAAAAAAGCAGGTTTTACAAGTCATGAAAGAGTGGTTGAATTTCCTTTCTTTGAAGAATATGGAGAGTACTTAAAATCAGATATAGCAGACTTGAAAAATGTTGGTGGACCTTATGCAGGAACGATTACGGCAGGTAAGTTTTTAGAAAACTTTGTGGATTTCCCTTGGGTACACACAGACATTGCTCCTACAGCTTGGAGTACAAGTGCAAAAAATTATACTCAAAAAGGAGCTACGGGAAGTGGAGTTCGTTTATTTTTCGAATTTTTAAAAAATTATAAAAAATAATTATGCCAAATACTAAACAAAGTGTAAAAGTTGGTATTTCTGTGGGAGATATTAATGGGGTAGGAATGGAAGTGATTATTAAAACCTTAAGTGACAACAGGGTTTTAGATAATATTACAGCAGTTGTTTACGGTTCTGGTCGTCTAACTTCTTATTACAAAAAAGCTTTAGACTATAGTCAGTTTAGTTTTGTGAAAATTGACAATGTAGATCAAGCAAAAATCAATAAACCCAATCTAATTAGTGTTTGGGAAGATGAGGTGAAAATCACAATGGGAGAGTCTACAGAAGATGGAGGAGCTTACGCTCTAAAATCTTTAGAAGCAGCTACGGCAGATTTGGCAGCGGGTAAAATAGACGTTTTAGTTACCGCACCTATTAATAAAAATAACATCCAAAGTGAAGGGTTTAACTTTCCGGGTCATACAGAGTATTTGACGAAGTATGCAAACGCTGAAGAGTCTTTGATGTTAATGGTTGACGGAACACTTAGAGTAGGTGTTGCAACTAATCATATTCCGTTAAAAGAAGTTGCTGAAACTCTAACTAAAGAATTAATTATAAGTAAAGTAAAGCTGATGGCAGCTTCGCTAGAAAAAGATTTTGGACTTAACACACCAAGAATAGCAGTACTCGGTTTAAATCCTCATGCTGGAGATAATGGTTTGCTAGGAGAAGAGGAGGAGGAGATTATTATCCCTGCAC
>JAGXIB010000099.1 GCA_024635865.1 Flavobacteriales bacterium | reverse complement strand
AATCAATGGTATTATTCTTCTCATCAATTACAAAATAAAGAACTTCATCAGCTTTTGGCATTTCTTTATTGTTGTCTTGCATGTAGAAGTTTTCTACTTTTTGCAATTGAACTTTAATCCCTGGTTCACTTAAGTACTTAATAATTGGTTTACTTTTTGGCAAACCTCTAAAAGCTCTTAATAATGCTAAGCCTCCTTCTTCTGCGTTTTGTTTAACCGCTTTTTTATCTCCTTCCGCTTTTTCCGCTTTACTTATTTTTGATTTAGCTTCAGCTAAAAGAGTCGTTACTAGTTTACGTTGAGCACTTACTAAACGCTCTATCTGAGGTTTTAAATCTATAAATTCTTGTTGTCCTCCTCTAGCAGTCGGTCCAGAAATAATCAATGGTGTTCTTGCATCATCTACTAATACAGAATCGACCTCATCGATAATAGCGAAATGATGTTTTTGCTGAACAATTTCATCTGGAGAGCTTACCATGTTATCCCTCAGGTAATCAAACCCAAACTCATTATTTGTTCCAAAAGTAACATCTGCTTTATAAGCATTTATTCTTCCTTCAGAATGCGGCTGATGATTATCTATACAATCTACACGCATTCCGTGAAATTCGTAAAGTGGCCCCATCCATAAAGCATCTCGACGTGCTAAATAATCATTTACTGTGACCACATGTACTCCTTTTCCTGCCAATGCATTTAAATAGACTGGTAAGGTAGAAACCAATGTTTTTCCCTCTCCTGTTTGCATCTCTGCAATTTTACCTTGATGTAAAGCGGTTCCACCTATTAGTTGAACATCGTAATGTACCATATTCCATACAACAGGAGTTCCAGCAGCATCCCACTCATTATTCCAAATTGCTTTATCTCCTTCTATTACCACATGCTCTTTCTCTGCAGCGACTCTTATGTCATTCTCATTTGCAGTAACCACTAACTTTTTATTTTCGGCTAAACGTCTAGAGGTTTCTTTAACAACAGCATAAGCTTCTGGTAGCAATTCTAATAAAACTTCCTCTATCAATTCATCATCTTCTTTTTCTAAAGCTTCTATTTTATTAAACAGTTCTTCTTTATCTTGTATAGAAATAGTATTACTTTTAGTCTGCTCTTTCAGTTCTTTTATTTGCTTTTGAGTTGGTTGAGTATACTCTGACACCCTTGCTTTAAAATCAACTGTTTTTGCTCTTAAATCGTCATCAGAAAGGCCTTGTAATAGAGAGAATGCCTCGTTGACTTTATCTGCAAAAGGTCCTAATTCTTTTATATCTTTCTGAGTTTTATCCCCAAATATTTTCTTTAATAATCCGCTTATCATTGCTTGTTTTATTTTGAACTGACAAAAGTAAAGGATTTGTCTGTATTCTATGTTATTTTTTATTGTTTTTTAGTTGTTCAGAATTTATACCAAAAGAGGAGCTTATGCCATATCGTCTTAAAACGAAATAAAAAAGAAAAAGCAATGCCATAATAACATTGCTTTTAAGAAATTAAACTCATTCTCCTTCAAAGTTATAAAATATCTGTATTTAAATTAATTATCTTTAACCTAATTAAACGCTTACTTTGTTTTAAGCAAAAACAAGACACATGAAAAAAACGTTACTTATTAGTTTTATCGCTTTACTTCCATTAACGATTATAGGGCAGTACTTTCAACAAGAAGTAAATACGATGATAGCTGTTCAATTAGATGATGTAAACCATCAGTTACATGCTTTTGAAACCATAGAATACACCAACAATTCTAATGAAGCGTTAAGTTTTATCTATTTTCATTTATGGCCAAACGCCTATAAAAACAACCAGTCAAAACTGGCAGAACAGTTAGAAGAAGCTGGGGAGTTTAACTTACGTTTTGCACCAAAAGAGAAAAGAGGTTTTATAGATTCGCTTAATTTTAAGAGCGAAGGACAAACTCTTAAATTGGAATACGATGAAAACATCGATTATGTAAAAGTAATCCTAAGCAAACCTTTACTTCCTAAGCAGAAAATAACCATCACTACTCCATTTAGAGTTCAAGTCCCTTATGGAAATGTTTCTAGACTTGGTCATTTAGGTCAAGCCTATCAACTCACTCAATGGTTTCCAAAGCCTGCTGTTTTTGACGGGAATGGGTGGAATGTAATGCCTTATTTAAGTCAAGGAGAATTTTATTCTGAATATGGGACTTACGATGTTAAAATTACTTTGCCAGAGAACTACGTTGTTGGAGCCACTGGTGATTTAGTTGATGGCGAAAAAGAAATAGAGTGGCTAACTAAGAAAGCTAAAAAAACACGATTAATATTAGACAAAGCGATAAAAGATGAAAGTTCGCCAAAAGAATTAACAGGAATGGAAACACCTGAAAGTTCTAAAAAAATGAAAACATTACACTACCATCAAGAAAATGTACATGATTTTGCTTTTTTTGTTGATAAGAGATGGCATGTTTTAAAAGGAGAAGTTGAATTACCTTATTCTAAGAGAAAAGTAACGACATGGGCTCTATTCACCAACAATGAAGCAGCATTATGGAAAGATGCAATTAGTTACTTAGATAGTTCAATTTATTACTATTCTTTATGGACTGGTGAATACCCATACAATCAGGTTACGGCAGTTGACGGGGCACTAACTGCTGGGGCCGGAATGGAATACCCTAATGTAACCGTGATTGGGCAATCAGGTACAGCAGCTGGACTTGAGCAAGTAATCATACATGAGGTGGGACACAATTGGTTTTATGGAATTTTAGGTTCTAATGAACGTAAACATGCTTGGATGGATGAAGGCATGAACTCTTATACAGAAAATAGGACAACTGAAACATTGCATCCAAATGCTGGTTTAGGTATGGTAAATTCCAACATTGCAAAAAAAATAGGACTGGACCAGTATGACGCAAGAGGAGTAAACGATTTGAGTTATCTCTTTAATGCAAGAAGGAATTATGATCAACCTATAGAAACTCCATCTTCTTTATTTACTCCGACCAACTACGGAACAATTGTTTATGCAAAAACAGCCATTGGATTTGATTATTTACTCGCTTATTTAGGCGACTCTCTGTTTAATAAATGTATGCATACTTATTTTAATGAATGGAAGTTTAAGCATCCTCAACCTAAAGATGTTAAAGCAGTATTTGAAAATGTTTCTAAAAAAGACTTGGATTGGTTTTTTGATGACTACATTAATACAACCAAGAAAATTGATTACAAAATAAGTCGATTTAAAACGAAGACTAACGAATTAACGGTTAACAACATTGGAGGGTTAGCCTCTCCTATTTCTATCTATGGACTAGGAAAGAATGATACTATTTTATTTACGAAGTGGGAAGAAGGTTTTCTAGACAAGAAAATAATCGAAGTTCCAGAAGGAGCTGATAAAATAGTCTTAGATTATGAAATGGACAGCCCTGAATTAGACCGAACCAATGACCTCATTAAAACTTCTGGTTTATTTAAGAAAAGTAAACCTTTAAAGTTTAAACTATTAGGCAGCATCGAAAACAGGAATTATAATACCGTAAATTTTTTACCTGTTTTTGGATGGAACGAAACTGACCAAGGTATGCTAGGAGTCTCTTTCTACAACACTACTTTTCCAGAGAAAAAATTAGATTGGTTAGTCACTCCTATGTATTCATTTAGGCAGAAGAACCTAACTGGCTTGGGGCATTTAAAATACAATTGGTACCCTTCTCGTATTTTTAGAAAAATTGACTTAGGCTATTATGCTAAAACTTTCTCTTATAACCTCCCTTCTTCTGAAAATAATGTAAAATGGACGAAGTCTTCTGTCCAGCTTAATTTTGAGCTTTACAATAAAAAACTTCGAACTGCACCTATTCAGCGGTTTCATTTTGATTTAATTAGCGTTTCTCATTTAATAGAGAATAACGCTGATCTTTATTCTAATTATTTCAATTTTAGCTATGAGTTGAAGTCTAAACAAATTCTAAAGCCTGCAAGTTTAAAACTAGACTATGTCATTGGAAACGATAATTTTGACCAGAAAGTAAACACCTTATCTCTAACTACTAAAAAGCGATTTAATTACAACATAAAATTAGATGGTATTGAATTTAGATTGTTTGCAGGTAAATCTTTATTTGAAAATACAAACTCCAAATACAACTGGAGAATGAGCGGACAAACAGGCATTTATGATTATTTGTATGATAATACTTTTTTAGGAAGAACTGCATCTCATCCTAATTTCTTAGGACAACAATTAGATGACTCCCATGGAGGTTTTAAAACTTACACAAACACTGGAAGTAGTAATAATTGGTTAATTACTTTAAATACCAAATTAGATCTTCCGAAATTACCATTTGGATTATTTGCTGATATTGGCTACTACCCTTATATCGAAAATAACCAAGGTGTAATAAGCAATAAGGTGGGAAGTAATTTTGATGCAGGCTTATGGATTCCAATTAAAAAAGACATTATAGAAGTTTATGTTCCTCTACTATTCTCTGAAAATATTCAAAAGGAGATTGATTATAATAATATAAACTTTTGGCAACGCATTACTTTTGTTATTAATTTTAACTCGATGAACCCTTTTAAAATAGTTAGCACTATAAAACCTTAAAAAATCGTTTTTCTATTAAAGAACCGTAAACCGTTTTCCCTTTAGTTGTTAAATAAGGTTCTATTATAATCCATAGGTCATTAGCTAGCATAACTAAATCATATTTCTCTCCTGTTATTTCTTCTCGTGAAACTCTATTAAAATAAACATTCCAAATAATTTTAGCAAGTTGAATAAAATTGCCTTCCTGTTTTTCAGCAATAAAAGTTTCCATTAATACCCCTACGTTCATTAAAGCAACTATTAAATCTACTTGGCTTTTTACACTTTCTCTAAACTTGAAAGCTACCTCATCACTTACCTTTATTAAATTAATTGTATCTAAAAATAGAAACCTATACTTCTCTTGAAATTCAAATAGTTTATATTCAATATCTAAAATTTTATCTTCTGACAAAGAAATAGTTATTTCATTAAGCAACTCCTTAGTTTCTTCATCTACAATATTGAATAAAGAAATTATTATTTCTTCTTTATTTTTAAAGTGGTATGTTAAATTCCCTAAGCTGATACCTGATTCATCTGCTATTTTTTGGAGAATAACATCTATTGAACCATATTGATTAAACAATAATAATGCAGAATTTAATATTTTAATTTTGGTCTTATTCATAGCTTCTTAATTCATAATTTACAATAATTAGTAAATATTTACTAATTATTGTAAATTATGAATTATATTTGTAATGTAATCTTTTTTTTGTAAAAATATGAAAATTAAAACTGTTGCAAAACATTACTTCACAGAACCTTCTATTTGGTTATACCTGACTATAGCTGGCATACTGGGTTGGTATACTATCTCAAAAGGATATGTTGCCGAATATTGGTACTTATTTGTTATCTTAGTAATTGTCGCACCATTTTATGAATGGGTCGCTCATAAATACTTACTACACGACCTTATAGGAAACGTATTTGAAATCCCAAAACAAAGCAATGTAGAAATTGGTGATATTATTTCTGTTAAAGTATTGGATAAAGAACAAATGGTACAAGTCATGAAAATAAACAAGAAAAACATGATTGTAGGTTATGGTAAAGCTAAAAGACTTAAATTTTATAGAAAATTTATGGATAGGCTTCATATTGGACATCATGAAGACCCGAATGATATTCATTTAATTTTTGCTCCTTTTTATGTTGCTTTACTTTTATTTTTGAAGTTTTTTTTAATCACCTTACTCATTACTTTTAATATTAATATGGCTTTAGTTTTTACTTTTGCTGTAGTATTATATTATTTACATTATGAATGGATGCATTTAGGACATCACATACCTGGATATGACCATCTATTTCCTTGGAGTAAAAATTTAAAAAAAGCTCATTTATTTCATCATTATAGAAATGAAAATTATTGGTGGGGTATAACTAACATCCTTGGAGATCTTATTTTTAAAACCTATCCTGACATAAAAGATGTAGAAGTTAGCAAAACGGTAATGAATATTAACCATAAACCTAAATAAATGTCACTTATAGATGCTTATAACGAAGCAGCAAATGGAGACCCAAGCATTTTCGCCATTCCTTTTTACCTTGTGTTTATACTATGGGAACTTTACTTGAGTGCAAAACAGAAATTAAATCTTTATGTAAAAAAAGACTCTTTTGCATCTCTTTCTATGGGAATTGGCTCTGTGATTATTGGCATTTTAACTAAGACTCTATTTTATTTATTATTTACTTTTATTTATCAATTTAGAATTTTCAACTTCTCCATGGACTGGGTAATGTGGATTGTGTTATTTTTAGCAGATGATTTTTCTTTTTATTGGCATCATAGACTAAGTCACCAAGTTAGAATTTTATGGGCAGCCCATATTCATCATCATTCTTCTCAGCGATTTAATTTTACTACAGCATTAAGACAAAGTTGGGGAGAACCGTTTTATAAGTTTTTCTTTTGGGCTTGGCTTCCTTTAATTGGGTTTAGCCCAATCTCCGTTTTAGTCATGCATTCTTTCAGTTTAGTTTACCAATTTTTTCAACATACAGAAACAGTCAAAAAGTTAAGACTTTTAGGCTCTATATTCAATACTCCTTCACACCACAGAGTGCATCATGCTACTCAAATAAAATACTTGGATAAAAACCATGCAGGAACCTTAATTATTTGGGATAGGTTATT
>JAGXIB010000098.1 GCA_024635865.1 Flavobacteriales bacterium | reverse complement strand
CTTATGGGGGATAACAGTTCAAGGAACGTTTTCTGCCAATCTAGGAGATAGTCATATTGGGGGAAGTAACCCTGGATTAAATACTTTTAGTGAGAATATAAATGGAGGAGAAACTTATGCTTTGTTTAACAATACTCCGAATCAAATTTATGCAACGAATAACTGTTGGGAAATTAATGAAGCATCTTCTTTACAGCAAGCTGAAAGTGTCATCTCTCATATAGTTGATGATAATTCTCTTGGTGAAGTTATTTTTGATCCGATTACATATTGTAATGTCGTAGGAATAGGAGAGACAGAGAAAAATGTTAATATAAGTAAAGCTTACCCCAACCCAACGAAGGATGTAGTCTATTTTAATTTGTTTCACGACTCTGAAATTAAATCGGTTGAATTAGTTAGTTTAACTGGGAGTAAGGTTTTATTTCCATTTTCTGTTGAGAATGATCAAGTTATAATGGATGCGTCAGCTGTTGCTTCTGGAATATACTTTTTGGTGATTAGAGGTGAAAGCTTATTCGTAAATCAAAAGTTAATCATTGAATAAAAGAAGTAATTTTCTATTTGAATTGTGTATTAGATTCATTTTATTAAATTTGATAGATATAATATATTTAAGTAAAGATAATAATGACTGAAAAAACTTCGATTAGAGAAAAGTTAAGCGAATTAGTGAATGCTCCATATTCTAAAGATTTAGAAAAAGAGTTTAGTTTAACTATCGATTCATTCAACTCTATTTTCAACAAAGAGAAAGAAGAGCAAGTAGAAATTGATGAAGAAAATAAAGAAGCAATTGCTTTATTTGAAGAAAACAAACAATTAAACGCTTCTATTTTAGAGCTAATTCAACAGTTTAAAAATAATAAAGCAGCTTTTTTTGATGCTATAAAGGCTGAAGAAGAGAAAAATGGTTTACTGAAAAAAGAAATTATAGGAGATTTCAAAAAGTTAATTGAAGATGAAGAAAATCTAGGAGCATTATTTGGTAAGGTTAAAGAAATTAGAGAAAAGTGGAATGAAGTAGGGAATGTTCCTTCGAAAATATTCCAAAAATTACAAGCTGAATACAGTAAGTTAAATGAGGATTTTAGTTATAATGTAAACATATACAAAGCTTTACAAGACAATGACTTAAAAAAGAATTACTCTTTAAAAAATCAAGTGATACATCAAGTAAAGGAATTACAAGAAAATGATAAAGTTAAAGAACTAGAAAAACAAGTTCGTATATTACAAAATAAGTGGGATGAAATAGGTCCAACTTATAAAGAGCACTGGGAAACTCTTAAAGAAGACTATTGGACTAATATTCAAAAGATTTATGATAAGATCAAAGCTTATTATGAAGGTCAGAAAGAAGCGCAAATAGAAAATTTAGCGAAGAAAAAAGGGTTAATTGAAGATTTAAAAGTTGAAGTAGCGAAACAATTTGAAAAACATCAAGATTGGGACGTTGCAACTAAAGTTATCATTGCCATTCAAGCACAATGGAAAAAAATAGGATTTGTTCCTAAAGAAGATAATGATTCTACTTGGAATGAATTTAGAACAATCAGTAATGATTTCTTTGATCGTAAGTCCGAATTTTATAAAGGAAGAAACGATCAATATTCAGGGAATGCAAAGTTAAAGCAAGACTTAATTGAAAAAGTCGATGCTATTAAGGATTCAAAAGAATGGAGAGATACTGCTGAAACCATAAAAAAAGTTCAGAACGAATGGAAAAGAATCGGTCATGCTGGTCGTGTAAGTGAACAAAAGTTATGGACAGAGTTTAGATCAAAATGTGATGCATTTTTTGAATCAAGATCAAAGTATTTTGAAGAACAAGACGCTGCTAATGAAGGAAACTTAAAGCTAAAAGAAGAATTAGTTGCCAAAATAGAAGCCTTTAAACCTTTAGAAGACGTAAAAGAAACATTAGTTAAACTTAAAGAGTTTTCAAAAGAGTTTTTAGCAATAGGTAATGTTCCTTTTAAAGAAAAAGATAGAATTTATAAAGCCTATAAGACAGCTTTAGATAATTTATACGATGGTTTAAAATTGGATAAAGTAGAAAAAGAAAAAGTATTGTTTGAAGATAAGATCGAGACATTAAAGTCTAGTCTCAATCCTTCTAAAACAATCCAAATTGAGAAAGAGAAAATTAGAAAACAAATTACGGAATTAACCAAAGAGATTACAAATTATGAAAATAATTTAGGTTTTTTCTCTCCTTCAAAAGGAAGCGAATCTTTATTTAAAGGAGTAAAAGATAAGATAGATGGAGGCAAAGCCAACATCGAAAAGTTAAAGCGACAACTGAAGCAATTTTCTAAGATAGAGATTGATGATAATGAATAATGAATATAAAGGCTACTTAATTAAGTAGCCTTTTTTGTTACCAGGTTTTACCTTTGTATAGCATTGGAAATTGATTTGTATTTTATCTGTACTGTAATACATTTCCGCTTATCGAAAATGATGTTATTTCTTGATTGGTAATTTTCTCTACTTTCCCTTCATGAAAAAAACGAAGCAATATTATACTTCTTTAGAAAGATAAACCAACTAAAAAAGAAGCTTTATATGGAATTCTCTCCACTATAGTTGAATTAGAGATGCTTTGATGAAATAAGTCAAATGTAGGTCCTATTTTTAAGCTTACATGGCTTCCTAGTCTTTTATGAAATAGGAGACCGTAAGTAGAGCTTAAGCAAAGGGTTCTATTGTCGAAATTATAATCAGATTTTGATGTGCTCTCACCTCCTAATTCTGAACTTTTGGCTTTTAAAGAAGATTTATAAAATACATTTGCCTTTACTCCAGCGAATAAAGAGAAATTCATCTTAAACTTAGACCCTAAAGAAATTGTATTGTTTCTTTCTAAAATGATTGGAATAGCAAAATAGTTGTATCTATATTTTAAAACCACATTTGCACCTCCAGTTCCAATAAACCCTGTTTGTGGATCAATTTGATCTCCAAAAGTTGGAGTGTATTCTATTTTCTCCCCAAATTGTTGGTATTCGATTCCAGAAGTTATCGCTAATTTATTTAAGTTATAAGAAACTCTTATGCCGTATCCATAGGTAGGTGAAGGAGTTTCTATATCAAGATTAGTTCCTTTTATGGTTCTATAAGAAGTTCCATATTGTGCAAATGGAGTAAATGTGAACTTCTTGTCTTTTAGTTCTTCTTGAGAAAATAGATGAAAAGAATAAAGTATTGCTAATAGTAAAGTGACTTTTTTCATTGTAAGTAAGTTGATTTAGTACATTTAACGCAATGTTTTGTAAAGTATTGCTTTTACAAGTTATAAATCAAAGCACCAGAGACAACTGTTGCTTTTCCAACATTTCTTCCTGTTAAAACATAACTTCCTCCAATAGAAATTCCTATGTGTTTATTAAGAGGTTTATAGATTTGTCCTCCAATTTTCGAATAGCCAACTCCTAACGTAGTAAATGGTTTTCCTTGCCCATCGGCATAATCACTACCACCAAAAGCATGTTGATAGTCAAACCAGGCATCCGCATAGATTTTACCTGAAGCATAGCCTATTTTTACCGAAACAGGAACAGAAGATGGAGTAGGAAAGGAGCGTTTAGTATAGCCACTTTGAGCCATAATAAATATTCCATTCCCCATATCTTGTTGGATGATTAAACGAGCGTCTAATGCACTAGATTGTTGCCCTATAGCATATAAGCCTCCTGTTTGGTAATTGTCAAGTGGAGAAGATTGACCGAATGATCCTAAAATTGACGTTTTTCCTTTTTTAACAAAGGCATACTTTAGAAAAACAGAAATATCTTGTAAACTACTTTCTGGACCAGAAACAACATAAGGGATGCTTACTTGAGCGTCAAATTTATTAGTAATACCAACAGCTCCGAAGAAACTATAAGCCTGAGTTTTTCTTCCTAAAGTTCTTAACCCATCTGCAGCATAGTATTTAGAAAATGATTCACTAGAGAAAGAGCCAACAAGTGTTGCATTTCCTTTTCCTTTGCTATATCCATCAACGGGAGCTTGGGAAAATAAATGGGAATAACTACTTAAAGTAATCATTATAACTAGTGCTATTTTAAACTTAATGTTCATTTATTTATTATCTACATGACAAAAATAACTCAATTTAATTAAACGATCTCCATTTTTTTCAGTAAAAAAGAGGCGTTCATATTTTTACATACACCATCTTTAATTCTATAATCAAAATGTAACTCATCATCAATGATTTCGGCATCAAAATAGTGATTAATAACTTGTGGATATTCCTCTGAAATTTTGCACAAAGCTAGGTCGTGCGTTGCAATAATTCCTGTAGAGCCTGAAGAAACCAATTTTTGAACAAATTTCTTCGAACCTATTTCTTTATCTTTACTATTCGTTCCTTTTAAAATTTCGTCTAGAATTATAAAGTAGGTTTCCGTTTTTATTTTATCTACTATAAATTTTAATCGTTTTAATTCTGAAAAGA
Source organism: Flavobacteriales bacterium (assembly GCA_024635865.1). GTDB lineage: Bacteria > Bacteroidota > Bacteroidia > Flavobacteriales_D > Parvicellaceae > S010-51. The sequence goes on along the minus strand of JAGXIB010000098.1, from coordinate 4,076 downwards.
AATAAGACTCTTCATCCTTTAAGGAATCAGAAGTTCGCATACTTGTAATTAATTTTATGGGTCTATAATCAAACGATTCTGCTGAGACTGGAATCCCTGCATTAGCTAATATTAAGTTTAGAGAGATCGTTCTTAAAAAAGTGCTTTTGCCAGCCATATTGGCGCCTGTAATAATTACAAAGTTATTGTCTTTAATTAAAATGTCATTATTTATTCTTTTAGAAACATTAATTAAAGGATGCCCTAATTGTTTAGACTTAATAATAGTTGAAGAATTATTTATTGTGGGGAAGCAATAATTAGAATTGTTGTAAGCGTAATTTGCACAAGAAATTTGAGCATCAAAATAATAAATTGCATGAAACCAATTTGGAACAGTTTTCTTATTTTTATCTAACCATTTTTCTAATTTTGCTACAGCATTTAACTCCCATAAAAATAATGCATTACCAAGAATAGCAACCACTAAGTTATTTCGACTATTTAGTCGGTTTAAAGTTTTTCCTAAATCATTTAAAGTTTTTGAAGCGGGCTCGTTTTTAGTTTTAATTATTTCTTTTTTAGCACTATTATTTTTAGACTTAAATTCTTTTTTTTCAATAATAGTTAACAAAGAGGCATATTCATTAATGGTATCAACAGCTTTATTTGCTTGATGATAGACTTCATTCGTTTGCTTTACAAAGATTCCAGTCAGGACCATTCCAATAAAAAACCAAACAACAAAAAACGTAGTAGAAACGATATTCACAGAAAGGAGTAGAATTACGGCGATAGAAAGAATAGGGAAAAGAGTTAAAATAATTTTAAAGTTCTTAGGAATATAGTTTTTATAATTACTAATCCAGCTCACCACTTCTTCTGAGGTATATTTATTTTCTATAGAAGAAGAGGTAGCCAAAAAGTGTTGTCTCCATTCTATTTCAGGTGTTAACTCTTTTATAGCTTCTTGTTTTTCTAGAATGTTTATAGTCTCATTTTTTTGAAGCAAATTTGCTAATTCAACTTTTCCACCATCAGTATTTGTTCGATTAAAAAACTGAAAGAAAGTTCCTTCTCCAAATAAATCGATATCATAGCTATACTCGTGATTAGGGTTTAAGAATTCTTTACCGCTGTCTAACGCTTCGAAATCTCCATTGATAACATTTAATTCTGTTTGGTTAAGCTTAGTCTTATTAGTTAAATATTTCTTTTTACTCGTTAATCCTGCATGAACTTGAACTAAAAAAACAAACCCTAAACTTCCTAAGATTGCAATGGTGATTGTTAAAGGAGTATTAGAACTTGTAAAATAACAAATAATAATCGTTCCTAAAAAAAGAAGGATTCTTACGATTACAATCGCATTAATTTTAGATTTTACTTCTATTACTCCATTTTCTGACTTCTGCAGCTCTTCTTGATACTTTTCTATTAGTTGTTTCTGAGTCATTATTATTTGGTAAAGTGAACGTAGCCTCTTATTATTTTAGCTCTTAGTTTTATATTGTAATCTAAGGGTTATTGTTCTGAATTTATAACATCCCAAGTGTGATCTGCTAACAAACGAACTGAAGCTATGTATTCATAAGGGCAACCTTTTCTGCCCCAGTCATTTGGACCTACCATTATCAAAAGACTTTCTCCATGTTTATCGTACAAATGATACACGTGATTAATTAAGGGTTCAAAACGAACTTTAGCACTATAGATTTGCTGTGAAATATCAATTCGATGTTGAATTTTTTGAGCTTGTTGGGCCAGTAACTCCATTTGCTCTTTAATTTGTAATAACTGAATGTCTGTTTGGTGCTCCATAGCACTCAAAGCTTTAGACTTTATTTCTCCTTCTTTTGTCGGAACAATTGGTAAACTTCCTCTATGATGACCGTAAGTCAATGTGCCCGGAGTTTCCGTTATATGGTCATCGTCTATAGGGTTGATGAAATCATTATTTTCTTTATCACTCATAATCATTTTTATATGAAGATACTTACCTTATCTATATGAATTTAGATAACAAAATCGTTTTTAACGTTGTTTAACTTTTTTCTCTAATTAGAACTTATCTTTTTCTGAAGTTTTAGTTTTTACCCATTTTTCAGAAGTTAATAAATCATCAAATAATTTTTCAAACTCTAATATTTCTTTAGGGTAACCAAACCTTCTTTTAATACTTTTTCTAGTTTTATCAATCACAATAGAGCTTTTAATGCTGGGTAAGTCTGTAATGTTTCTATTGTCATAAGTGTCATCCATTTCCATGTACTTTATTTCTTTGGCTTTTTCCACAAATGAGCGCATTTGATCTTTCTCTAATACCATGGAAAAGCTACCTTCTTTTTCTACAAAGTTTTTTCCATGGTATCTTACATTTCCACTGTTATATATTTTCATAGAATAGACAGGGCATTTTCCAAAACAAGCTTCTTTATTTATGGATGCAAATAAAGAGTCGTTTTCAGAAATGTTTTCAAACTTATATTCAGACTCTGTTGTGCTAGTGGTAACTATAGATGCTTGTTTATTAGTGTTACAAGACAGCAATAACAGAAACAGACTAAAGATTAAAAGGTGTGTTTTCATAGCTTTTCTAACAAAAAGTTAGTCATTTTATTGTACAAGTGCAAACGAGTTAGCCCTCCATATATTCCATGGTTTTTATTTGGGTAAGCCATAAAGTCAAAAGCTTTATTTTTATTAACCAATGCACTATTCATTTCCATAGCATTTTGAAAATGGACATTGTCATCAGCAGATCCATGAATTAATAAATAGTTACCTTTTAATTTATCTACATGGTTAATAGGAGAGTTTACATCATAATTCTTCCCATTTTCTTGAGGAGTTCTCATGAATCGTTCTGTATAAATGTTATCATAGTACCTCCAGTTAGTAACAGGAGCAACTGCAATTGCAGCTTTAAAAACATCAGCACCTTTAGTAATACATAAAGAAGACATGTAACCTCCGTAACTCCAACCAAATATTCCAATTCTATTTTTATCAATGTAAGGCATTGCTCCTAATTCTTTAGCAGCTGCAATTTGATCTTCAGTTTCATATTTACCTAATTGTAAATAAGTACTGTGTTTAAAATCTTTACCTCTATATCCAGTTCCTCTAGCATCAACAGAAACAACGATATAACCTTTTTCAGCTAAGGATTGAAACCAAAAATAATTTCCATAGCTCCAAGCATCATTTACAGTATTTATTCCTGGTCCTCCATAGACAAACATTAAAAGTGGGTATTCTTTCTGTTCATCAAAATTCGAAGGCTTAATCATCCAAGAATTTAATGCTGTTCCTTCAGCATTATTAACTTTAAAGAATGTTTTTTTTGTTAGGTCGAAAGTTGTTAATCTTTCTTTTAATTCTTTGTTGTCAACCAAAACAATAGGAGCTACATTAGCCTTACTTAGTGTGTTATGAACCGTAACTGTAAAAGGAGTGTTTGCATCAGAGTGATGTAGAATGTAATAATCAAAAGTATTGCTAAATTCGGCATCATTTGTCCCATCTAGTCTAGATAGTAATTTTTCTTCTTTCGATTTTACATTAATGCTATACACTTCTCGCTGCATTGGAGTTTTGTGTGCTGCTTGGAAATATATTGTGTTTAACTTTTCGTTTATTCCATAGACAGAAGTCACTTCCCATTCCCCTTTTGTTATTTGTTCTTCTTTTCCATTTACATAATTTATTTTATAAATGTGGTTATAGCCATCTTTCTCACTTGTCCATAAAAAAGACTTCCCATCCTTTAAGAAGGTAGTGTTATCATGAATGTCTATGTATGTCTTAGAAACTTCCGCGTAGACAACTTTAGTTTGTACACTTTTATTATTGGGTCTAGTCATTTCAAAAGTTCCCATCCATATTTCTAATTCGTTTTGTAACCTATTTAGCTTTTGAACACTTAGAGTATTGTTGCTTGCCCATTCTACTCTAGGAATATAAATGTCAGTTTCTGAGCCATTATAGAAAGGAGTAGTTCTACCACTAGACAATTCATAGACAGAAATAGTAACCAATGAGTTTTGTTCTCCAGCTTTTGGATATTTAAATTTTTGGTGTGTAGGGTATAGCGT
>JAGXIB010000007.1 GCA_024635865.1 Flavobacteriales bacterium | reverse complement strand
AGATGTGTATAAGAGACAGACCTTTGATAACACCGTCTACTGGAAAAGTAGATGGCGAACCTCTTTCTACAGAGCTATCGAAGACAGTTCCGTCTATAAATGTTCCATGATAATGAGTCGTCACATTATCTGTTATACTAGGTTTGTCTCCATCTCCCTCTTGCAGGACCTCATATTGCATTCCGCTTAGTAAAGTAATTACTCCTTCTCGTTTGCCATTTTCATTCATAAACTGCAACCCCTCAATCATTCTAGCTTCGTTTCTAGCCCTCTTTTTTTTACTTTGGCTATAAGTGCTAAGGCTTAATAGGAAAGACATTAAGGTAAATAATATTACTATTCTCATAATTACAAATTACAAAAAAGGCTTCAACAAGTTGAAGCCTTTTAATTTTATCTTTCTATTGTTTACTTAACAATTTCTAATAACTCAATGTCAAAAATTAAAGTTGAATATGGTTTTATAACCGCTCCTTTAGCTTGAGGACCATAAGCCAAATCTTGAGGAATGTATAACTTCCATTTTGAACCGACGGGCATGATTTGTAAAGCTTCTGTCCACCCTCTAATAACTTGACTTACTGGAAATTCAGCAGGCTCTCCTCTTTCAACAGAACTATCAAAAACAGTTCCATCTATTAGTGTTCCATGGTAATGAGCCAATACATTACTCTGAATAGTAGGTATTTCTCCTTTTCCTACTTTAATAATCTCAAACTGTAACCCACTTGGTAACGTTGTAACTTCTGGTCTTTTTCCATTTTCTAATAAAAATTGCTCTCCTTCTTCTATGTTAGAAGCAAACTTCAGTTTAGATTTCTCAGCTAACAACGCTTGTTGTTTTTGACCAAAAGATTGAAGAACATTTAATGCTCCTTCTTCACTCATTTTAGAGTTTCCACTGATAGCATCAGAAAAACCTTCTGCTAATAATGCACTTTCTAAGCCTTCCACTCCTTGTTGTTTTGTCGTTTGCGAAACATTAACACCTAAAGCATAACTCACAGAATCCATCAAACTAGCTTCATAAGCTACACCATTGGTATCAACTTGCATTGCTCCTTGGTGCTTCATCATAAACCCTTGAAGAACTTCCAAACTTTGAGCAGCATTTAAAGTCGTTGTTCCTTTTACGAAATCATTGAACCCTTTTTCTAATTGATTTCCATTAAGTCCTTTAATTTTTTGCTTTACAAAGTTATCAGCAATGTTTAATCCTAAAGCGTAACTTACTGAATCCATCTCTGTTTTAAAGGTAGAAGCTGTTACAGCTTGCTTTCCACTTTCTTCCTTTCCTTTTTTTTCACTACAACTTACTATCGATAGAGCTAATGCCCCTCCTATTATCCAATTTAACTTCATTCTATTTAGCTATTTCTAATAATTCTATGTCAAAAATCAATGTTGAGTATGGTCCTATTTGAGCCCCCGCTCCTCTTTCCCCATAAGCTAGGTCATAAGGAATAAATAATTTCCATTTAGAGCCTACTGGCATTAATAATAATGCTTCTGTCCAACCTTTAATTACTCCTCCCACTGGGAAAGTAGCTGGCTGACCTCTTTCTACAGAGCTATCGAAAACTGTTCCGTCTACTAACTTCCCTGTATAGTGAGTTGTAACTTGATCGTCAGCTGAAGGCTTTGCTCCTGTTCCTTCAGTAATAATCTCATACTGCAAACCACTTGGCAATGTTGTAACTTCTGAACGCTTAGCATTTTCTACTAGAAATTGCTTTCCTGCTTCTATAACTCCTTTAGATTTTTCTTCAGCCTTTTTTTGCATAAAAGCATTAAGCATTGCTCCTATCTCTTCTTCTTTTAACTTTAATTCTTTCCCTCCTATTGCATCTTCTAAACCTTTTGATAATGCTGTTGCATCTAATTCAGTGATTCCTTGAGTTTTTAAGTTTTGTGCTATGCTTACTCCTAAACCGTAGCTAATTGAATCTAATTCTGTTTTTAATTCCATTTCTTGATTATTCTTACATTTTTTACTTTTACAACACTTCTCTTGAGCCATTCCATTAAACGACATTAAAGAAGTAAATAGTAAAGCTGATATTGCTATTTTTTTCATAATTTATTATTTTTGGTTAATCTGCTTAACCTCTTTACAATAAGTGTGCAAATATATAAATTTAGATTCAGGACTGAAAGATTCAGAACTAAAAGACTTTAAAAAAAGTTAATATCTTTAAAAAATAGTTAAAGATTTAACTTAATTAAAACTCCAGTTGTACTGATCTAAATTTTCAACACAAAGTTGCAATAAATCTATACTATCTCTAATGTCTTTTTTATGTGCCATTTCTATTACTTGATGAATATGACGAGTTGGAATAGAAACTGCACCTGCAATTGATCCACCCGCTGTCATTTGTTGAATAGCTTTTGTATCTGTTCCCCCTGCAGTTAAGATTTCTGGTTGCCAAGTAATTTTATTTTTATTAGCAACTTCTTTCATGTAGTTTACCATTCTGTAATCGCAGATGGTACTCGAGTCCATAATTTTTATCGCTGTACCCTTCCCTAATTCTGTTACTTTTTCATGACTTGAAGCACCTGGAACATCAAAAGCAATAGTCGTATCTAATCCAAATCCAAAATCTGGTTGAATCGATTGCGCAGCAACAGAAGCTCCTCTAATTCCTACTTCTTCTTGAACAGTAAATACACCATAGACATCGTAAGCTGCATCTTTTAATTGTCTAAACATTTCAATTAAAATAAAGACAGAAACTCTATTGTCTATCGACTTACAATTAACACAATCTCCCATCTCGATTAACTTTCTGTCTCTCGTAATTGGATTACCAACCGTAACGTACTTTTCTACTTCTGCTTTAGACATTCCTAAATCAATAAAATAATCAGTCGTTTTAGGAACTTTATTACGTTCTTCAGTCGTCATTACATGGATTGGTTTAGAACCCATTACACCGACTAAATCTTTCTTGCCATGAATAATAACTCGCTGAGCTGTTAATGTCTTTGGGTCAAACCCTCCTAAAGTATGAAAACGAACAAAACCTTCTTCATCAATATGCGTGACAATAAATCCTATCTCATCCATATGAGCTCCTATCATTACCTTTTTAGAAGAATCTTTCCCTTTTTTCAAAGCAATAACATTTCCCATATTATCTATAGAAACGCTATCTACTAATGGTGTTACTTCTCTCAACACTACTTCTCTTATTCTTTGTTCGAAACCTGAAGTTCCTGCAACTTCGCAAATTTCTGCTAATAATTTTACGTCTATCATTTTTTCTTTTTTAATCTATTGCACTTAATTTTAACATATTGGTATTCCCCAACTCTTCTATTGGCATACTTGCTGTGTTAACAATCAAATCACCTTCTATAAGGTAACCAGATTTTTTCAACATGTATTTTATATCTTCTATGGTATGATCTGTACTAACCATTTTATCATAAAAGAATGTTTTTACTCCCCAAACTAAACACAGCGTCGTTAATAATTTTTTATTTCCAGAATAAACAAATATTCTTGCTTCAGGTCTTTGACTAGATATTTTAAATGCTGTATAACCAGAATTAGTCATTGTTACAATTGCTTTTGAATTTGTTCTTTTAGACAATCGACAGGCATCAAAACAAATAGAATCGGTAATAAATCTAGATTGATTTTTTATTGGCTCTATTTCTCTTGCGTAAAGCTCTCTATGTTGATCTTCGATGCGCATGATAATTTTATTCATCGAATCAATTACAGCTCTTGGATGTCTTCCTACTGAAGTTTCCCCACTTAACATCACAGCATCTGCACCATCCATAACTGCATTGGCAACATCGTTTACCTCTGCTCTGGTTGGCGAAATATTATCAATCATGCTTTCCATCATTTGTGTTGCTACAATTACTGGCTTAGCGTGTTCTATTGACTTGTTTATAATTCTTTTTTGAATCAATGGAACATTCTCCATAGTAATTTCAACCCCTAAATCTCCACGAGCTACCATTATTCCATCGGCGGCTTTAATAATATCATCTAAATCATCAATTGCTTCTGGTTTTTCTATTTTAGCAATCACACGTGTAGATTTACCTGCATTTTTAATTAAATGCTTTAACTCTATTATATCTCTTGCAGAACGAACAAACGATAAGGCTATCCAGTCAATATCATATTTTAATGCCAATTCTAAATCCTCTCTATCTTTTGGAGTTAAACTCGGTTGAGAAATTTTGGTATTAGGTAAATTAACTCCTTTTTTAGAAGATAAGATTCCTCCGTGCAAAATTTTAAGGACCACCTCATCTTTAAAGTTAGAAGAAACAACTTCTAACATTATTTTACCATCATCAACTAAAACTCTTTCTCCTGCTCTAACATCTTGAGGAAAGGTATCGTAGGTAATTGACACTTTTTTTGCGGTACCTTCCATTGATTTAGTTGTCATTATGATGTTTTGACCATCAACTAAATTAACCCCATTATCTTTTACAACTCCCACTCTTATTTTTGGGCCTTGTAAATCTGCAAGTAATGCTACAGGATAATTAATCTCCTTAATAATTTCTCTTACCGTATTAATAACATCGATATGGTCTTTATGTGTCCCATGAGAAAAATTAAGTCGACAAACATCAACTCCTTCTATTATTAAGTTCTTCAGCATCTCCTTACTTGAAGATGCTGGACCTATCGTAGCTACAATTTTAGTCCTTCTTTTCATTGTGTTTTTTTAGTATGTAGTAGAGTAAAGATTATTTAAAAAATAATATAAATGGCTCTTTAACAAATGTAACAAATGCATTCTGTTCTTACATTAAATTAATGTAAAATTAATTGACTACAGCAGTTAAGGTTTCTTAAAAGATCAAATTTTCTTTTGATTTTAATTGTGAGACCTCAATACTGAAAGCTGTTAATACAAAACTGATTTTTTTCAAATCAGAAACTACATTTTCTAAGCTTAAAATCTCTTCTCCTTTAATGAGCAGTAGGTAGTCAGCATGTTTTTGTTCTGGTATTAAATAGCCTGATTTACTTCGGTTAGCAATTAAGTGAACCTCTTCTTCTGAATCAAAGTCATAAGTAGAAAATAAGGTATGTCTACTGTGCCGATTATTCTTCTTATGAAAAACTTCAATTTCTTTTCCTTCTTTGGACAACGGCAAAGCCAATGATTGATTAACCCCCCAACAAACTCGATAATCTTTTTCGTGGCAACTGATTCCCACTAATTTAAAATTATATTCAAAATCGTCTTCTAAGAGATACTTCATTACTTTAGACTTGTTTCAAAAAGGTTAGGTCTAAAACTAATTCTAGACCTAACCAATATACAGATAATAAATGACCCTGTTATTCAAACTCAATGATCATTTCTACTCTTCTATTTTTTTGTTTTCCTTCTGACGTTTTATTATCTGCTATTGGTTGAGACTCTCCAAAACCTTCGACCGTAAATCTCTTTTCTTCTATTCCTTTTGCTTTTAGATAATTAGCAACTGCTTGAGCTCTACTCTTAGACAGTTTTAAGTTAGCAGAAGAACTTCCATCACTGTCTGTATGCCCTGCAATTTTCAACTTCCAAGTTGGTTTCTTTTTCAATAGTTCTGCTAATGCTTGTAACGAAGGATAAGAAGCATCTTTTATAATTGCTTTTGCTGATTGAAACTCTAAGTCATCAAAAGCTGTATTTAGAATTTCTTGCTCTTCTTTTTCAATTTTAGGACATCCATTGTTTTCTATTAAACCTGGAGTGTTTGGACATTTATCTTTTCCATCTGGGACACCATCTGAATCGGCGTCATCTAAAGGACAACCTTCTCTTTCTCTAACCCCTGGAGTGGAAGGACATTTATCTACATTATCTTTCACTCCATCATTATCTCGATCTCCCCAAGGACAACCATTGTTTTCAATTTCTCCAGCTTCATCAGGACAAGCATCTTTTGGATCTGGAATATTATCAGCATCTGAATCTGGGCATCCGTTCATGTCTTTTGATCCTACTTTTTCAGGACAATCGTCTTCACTGTCTTGAATCCCATCTCCGTCAGTATCTGGACAACCTTTGAAGGCTTCAATTCCTTTAACATCAGGACATACATCTTCATTATCTATTATACCATCTTCATCTCTATCTGGACAACCTAAGTTTTCTACCGTTCCCTTTTCTGTTGGACAAGCATCTTTACTGTCTTTTACTCCATCTAAATCAGTATCTGGACAACCTTTAAACATGGCTACTCCTGGTTGTGATGGGCATAAGTCTCTATTATCTGGAATACTGTCTCCATCAGTGTCTGGACAACCATTAAAAATAAGCAACCCTGCAATTTCAGGACAATCATCATCTTTGTCTTTTATTCCGTCATCATCTTTGTCTTTATTTTTCCTACCAAAAGTTAAGTTAAACCCAGTTCTTAGGTGCATGTTTTTAGCTTCGTATGGATATGGTGTTACATTCTCTCCAGATGTAATATTTGCTAAACGGGCAGCAAAAATATTATCCGTAACGATATAAAACTGAAATGACCCAAAATTCACACTCATTCCTAATCCTAAATTATTGAAACTTCTATTCGTCATAGAATAAGAAGCCGAAGCTTGCAACATTTTCCCTAATTTTTGGGTATACGACAAGGTTAATGAAGGTCTTAACCTTCCTCTAAAAAACTCACCATGAATTAAAGCCCCTGCTTTCCCACTCGACTTATCTCCTTCATATAACTTGTAGGAACCACTCAAGTAAAAACGACTCAACAAAGAAGTCGTGTAAGCATCTGTATTATCAGAGACTGAAAAAGCTTCTTCCACCTCTCCTTGAACCCTTTCAATAGCAGCGTCAATACTGTCTTGACGAACAGAATCTGGCACAAACAGCGCATTAGAGAAATCAACTCCTGTAAAAGCAAAACTTCCATTACTTGAAACAATGTTTTTATTATCATTTTTCCATCTAATAAAACCTAAATCAACTACACTTGCAGCAACTGTTATTTTGTCTGTCAATTCGTAAGTAGCCCCTAAGTCAATTCCCAACCCTCTATTCTTTCTTTTTGTAGCATACTGAACATACTCTTGATTTTCTATATCAGTATTGTTATCGATAGAATCTGTTAGAGAATAAATACCAGAGGTGTTCGCTGCAAACTCTCCATTTATTGTCCAGTCAAAAGTTTCTGAATCTGTCGCCAAGGTAAAGTCACTTTTTTTGGTATGAATATTTTCCATTCCATATAAGTATTTAAGTTTACCTCCAACACTTAATTTGTCGTTCCACTCCCGTTGAAAACCAAAAGAATATTCTCTATAATGATTTAATTCTATTCCAAAATCAGAGAAATCCAGTGTCCCATTTTCTAATTCAGCACTTGCATTACCCGTTAAAGGAAAACGCAATAAATCTCCTGGAAGTGTTACTCTAGAAAAAGTGTTCTCTGTAATATGAAAACTAAAATAATTTTTATCTTTTGCAAAACCAAAGTGTAACAAATCAAATTTACCAGAAAAAGAAATATCATTTTTCTTCTTCCACATGTTTTTTAAATGATCTACTCTTAATGTTGTTGAACCACCATCGGTATCAAATAGATCTTTTGGGGTAAACACAGAGTTATAATGATTAAAATAAAGTGAAGAAAGTCCTGGTATCCCTATATTAAGTCTAGCCTGAGGCCTTAGTGAAGGGTTTACATATTGAATTTGTTGAATGTTATCCAAATTCATCAAAGTAAGATCTTGTTGTCCATATCCCAATCCTACTATTGAAATAAGAATACTTATAAGT
>JAGXIB010000097.1 GCA_024635865.1 Flavobacteriales bacterium | reverse complement strand
TTTAAGGAGAATATAAATCAGATTGCAATCGCTGGAGGAGTTTCTGCCAATAGATATTTAAGAAAAGAACTTCAGATTCTTAGAGACAAACATGCTTGGAAAACTTTTATTCCTGAATTTCAATACTGCACAGATAATGCAGGGATGATAGCTGTGACAGGATATTACCAATTTTTAGAAAAAGACTTTTGTAGTCAAGATGTAACTCCTAACCCTAGAATGAAAGTTAATGAATAATGTTGTTTACATTTTAGAAAAAGGGTATGCATTCATGGTAGAAGTAGCGATAGCAACTAACTCTTTTTGCTCATTATAAATTTCCCCTTTACAAACAATAATTCGATTCCCTTCCGAAATAACAGTTCCTTCTCCTTTTAACACCTCTCCTAGAAAAACTGGCTTAAGATAATTGATTTTAAACTCAACTGTTGAAACAATATTCCCCTTTAAAGACGAAACTGAAACCGCAGCTACTCCAACAACCGCATCCATCATCGCAGCTAATGCTCCGCCGTGCATAGCTTTAGGCGTCGCTAACATATCTTTTGTAACCTCCATATTAGAAACAACATGACCAGGGCTGACAACTTCATAAGTCATATTAAAAAAACGACCAAATTCATTTGTTTTATTATAGGCTTCTAAAATTTTATTCATAATCTTCTAAAATTGGCTCAAACAGACCGTATTGAATTGGGTTCCCTTTTCTAATTGCTACTTCGTAATTCTTTAAGATGAATTCACTCTTTGACTTATTCCAAATATAAGTAGTAAAGCTAATGTCTTTTGAAGGAAGTTTAACCCCAGATAATTCTATCGTTTTATAAATAATTGAATGGTCTCCTTCTTTTAAATTGGGGTCGCTAGACGAAGAAACTGAATAGTACAATAAAGATTCTTGATGTTTTATTTCTGTTACTAACAAAAGATCTTTTTTTAAAGTGTCTTTAAATTCTAGCTTCACAGTTAACACATCATTTCTATGTTTTAATAAAGTAGCTAACTTTATTGAATATGCTGGTCCCCATTCTTTTTCAGCTTCTAACAATGCTCCACTACTTTCATAATCGATTTCAATATTTTTCCAATTTACCTTAGAGGCTTTAAAATCGTTAGTTTCAATAAAGTAAGGCTTCAATAAATCGTTATTATTTTCTTTTGAAAAAACATATAAATGACTAGCGTAATAATCTTTATTAGATATACAATAAGGATATTTTTGCTGAATAATTTGAACAATTTCTGGTTTAGCTAATGATTGACCACCATAAATAAAGAATGGCTGTTTACTATTCTTAACTATCTCTTCCACTTTTTTTAATTCTATTTCGTCAGAAACCCCTTCAAAATAATTTATATAATTAAAATCCCATTTATACTTCTTTTGATAAAAATCATTTATACGAGGATGATTAGCAATAAGAATTGAAGCTTCATTTTTTTGTTCTACTTTATTTATTTGTTTTAAAAACTGTAAATGCCTTGTTTCGTACAATATTTGATAATGTTTTCTATTGACAATTAAGGTGGAGACGTTAACTAGTAAAAGAAGAAGAACTATAGCTGTTGTCACTTTCTGACTAATTTTAGCTGGGTAAAGGCCAAAAACAATAAATAAAAAATAAGGAAAAGTAAAAATAAGCATTGAATACTGAATGACTGGACTGACATAAATAGAATAAACAAGTCCTATTAATAGAGGTATAAAAAACCAAAACAAAGAAACAATATAAAAAGAAGAGAGTTTCTTTGTCCAACTATACAGCAGACCAATAAAAACAATAAAAAGAGCCATTATATAACTCCATCCAGAAAAATGGAAAATATATTTAATGTAATTTAAAGGGAAATATAAATCTGGTTTACCTAACCACCCGTCTAGCCCGCCTTGTCCAAGTTGTGATAAGAAAATAGAGAGATTAGGAAGGTATAAAAGAACAATAACAACTCCTGAAAAAAAATACTTTCCTAATTGACCTTTTTGCACTAATAACAGGCCTGTTAAACCAACAATCGCTGTAAAAAGCATTCCAAAATGATGATTGTAAGCACTCAACACCGCAAACACTGTGAAACCGATATAATTTTTAACCCTGTATTTACCTTTGACTAACCCTGTCCAAAAATAGACCATGAGCAAACCTAAAAACAAACCACTTATATAGGGGCGAATAATAACACTATATGTTAAAACATATTGGCTAGTTGCAATAAAAACAGCTGAGATTAACCCTACATTTTTATTGAACCACTCTTTCCCTATTTTATATACCAAAGGAATGGAAAGAACTCCCATTAGAACAAAAGGCAACTTTAATAAGAATTCGTTTTCTCCTACTAACTTAACATATAGCCACAAAAAAACTTGAACTCCAGGAGGATGAGTATCTCCTTCTTGAACTCCAATACTTATTACCTCAGAAAAAGAATCGAAGCGAGTTCTAAATAGAGCGCTGAACTCGTCGTGCATAAAAGGCATCTCATACAAATGATAAAACCTTAGCACTACTCCAATAAGAATAATCAGACTTAATAACTTCTCTTCAAACGTAAATTTTAATTTCACTTTCTGAATCTAATACTAATTTTCAAAAAAAGCATTAATCTCATTAATCACTTTACTTTGCTCTTCTTCAGTAAGGTCATAAAAGAGAGGCAACCTCAAAAGGTGGTCTTCATAGTAGTCTGACATTTCTAAGGTTCTTCCATCGTGTTTTGCTTCATAGTAAGGGCTTTTGTGTAAGCTTAAATAATGAAACACAGACATTATTTCTTTATCTTTTAAGTGACTAATCAATTCTGATCGTTTTTCGAAACTTTCACAGACGACATAAAACATATGTGCATTATTTGTTGCTCCATTTGGCAATTTCGGCAACTTTAAAAACCCTTTTTCTTCCAAACCAGACAACCCTTCATAATATGTATTCCAGATCCCTTTTCTACGACTTTGAATATCCTCTAGATTTTCTAACTGAGCATATAAAAATGCGGCGACGACTTCTGAGGGTAAGTAAGAAGATCCAACGTCTACCCAACCATATTTATTGACTTCTCCTCTAAAAAAAGCAGAACGATTCGTTCCTTTTTCCCATATAATTTCTGAACGTTTAAACAACTTTTCATCATTAACCACCAACATTCCGCCTTCCCCGCTTATTATATTTTTTGTTTCGTGAAAAGAAAAAGTAGCTAAATGACCAATACTTCCTAAAGGTTTTCCTTTGTAAAACGAATCTACAGCTTGAGCTGCATCTTCTACAACATAAAGATTGTACTTTTTAGCTAAAGCCATTATTTCATCCATCTCACATGCCATTCCTGCATAATGTACTGGAACTATCGCTTTAGTTTTATCTGTAATTAAAGCTTCTAGTTTAGAAGTATCCATATTGGGATGACCTGGTAAACTATCAGCAAAAACAATTTTAGCTCCTCTTAGAACAAATGCGTTTGCAGTACTTACAAAAGTATAGGAAGGCATAATTACCTCATCACCTGGCTCAATATTTATAAGAATAGAAGCCATTTCCAATGCATCTGTACAACTTGAGGTTAGTAAACATTTCTTAAAATCATATTTTTCTTGAAAAAATGCATGACTTTTTTTAGTGAACATTCCATTACCTGAAAGATGTAGCGATTGAACAGCTTCGTAAATGTAATGTGTTTCTTTACCCGTTAGGTGTGGTTTGTTGAATGGTATCATATTGACTTAGTTGATTTAAAAATAGTTCTAAATGACTTTAATGGAAAAATACTTTTACTGTCTTCTTCATAGAACCCTTCCTTAATTTTCAGTAATCCTTTGACACATACAACTACAGGTAAGCCTTCATCATAATACAAGACCTTACCAGCTGTTCTATTTTCAACAATTACATCTTTTATTTCTTCAGCTTCTATTATTATTACTTTTTTGTCTTTAATATAACAAGAAGCTCCTAAATAAGGAGACCCTAAAGCATCAATAAACCTCCTAATTTCTTTTGATGTCTTATTCCAATCAATTAAATAATCATCTTCATTTCTCCAAAGGCTATAACTAGATAAAGCATCATCTTGTTTAGTAGGAGTCAAGGTATTATTAATAACTCCTGAAATAACGCTTGTTACAGTATCACTATAAAGAAGACTTATTATTCTTATTGCTTCTCCAATCTTTATTGGGTAATCAATTTGCACAGAATTTTGTTTAAGGATATCTCCTTCATCATATTTTTCTACAGCAAATAATGCCGTAACTCCTATATTAGTTTCTTCATTTAGCAATTGACTTACTAAAGGAGAAAAACCCCTATATTTTGGAAGCAATGAATCATGTAGTACTATTAGTTTGTTTTCTTTCGCTTCTATTATCCATCTCCATGAAATAGCAATAGCATATTTTGAAACTATCTCTACGTTTTTATCAAATGTGTATTGAATATTGTTATCACAACAAATTTTCTCAATTTCTTTTGAATAATCATTTAAAACAGCTTTATCTGTCCCTATAATAACTAAGCTAACATATTTAAGTTGTCCTTCTTTTATAATTCCCTCGAGACTAACTTTGCCTTTTTCAGACATCAAGTAAAGTGAAAAATCATTCATCTTCTTTAAAATTAATTATATCTGAAACAATAAAAGTTGGTCTGTCTTTTACTTTATCATATACCTTTCCAACATAAATACCGATTACACCTAAAATCATAATAATAACCCCAGACAAAAACCATATAGAGATTATTAAACTTACAAAACCTTCTACTAGAATAATCCCTCTAAAGCTTTGAATCATGTAATAAGCACCTATGAAAAAAGATAAAACTGAAATGAGTAACCCTAATCGAACTGTTAACCTTAGTGGCTTATCAGAGTACGCAATAATATTATTAAATGCCAACTTGATTAACGTAGACCAACTATACCCTGTTTCACCATCCCTTTCAAAGTGTTGTACTTCTAAAGTTGTACTTCTATACCCCACCCATTGGGACATTGTAGGAAAATACCTATCATGATCTTTCATAGATAGGATAGCCTTTATCACTTTCAGTTTATAAATCCCAAAATTAGCGATTGACTTATCTTGCTTACTATCTGTAAGATATGAAAACACAGCATAATATAGACGGGAAGACATTTTCTTTATCCTCGTATCTTTTCTTTCTTTTCTTTGTGCGTAAACGATGTCAAAGTTGTTTTGAGCCTTTTTGTATAGATTGATAATTTCTTCAGGGCTATCCTGTAAATCACCATCCATAACTATAACCCATTTACCTTTGGCATAGTTCAATCCTGCTGTTATAGCTTGGTGCTGGCCAAAATTCCTACTTAAGTTAATTGCTAAGACATCTCTATTTTTCTTAGCTAACTCTTCAACAACCAACCAATCATTTCCTGGACTACCATCATTAACAAAAACAAACTGAGCTTTTAAACCATTGTCAAATAATGACTTCTTAACTCTTTCGTACAATTCTTCTATATACTTTTCGCAACGATAGAGAGGTACTACAACTGAAATATCTGTATTCATAAGTAAAAAAAAACAAGATAATTATTATTCCTTAATAATTCGATTATCAGGCAAAAAACATTCTAACTAAACTGTTCTTTTAACTTACATAATTTCTTTAAAAAGCAATACTCTCCCCAGATATATAACTCCAGAAAAAACATGCAAAACAAAAATAATTAAAAAAGTATATGCTTGTGCATTACTCAATTTATTTTTTTTATAAAGTTCTATTAACTTAATTGATAGGGTTAACACAAGAATATATAAGGCTGGAATATTTTGCCAAACAAAATTTCCATGAGATCTTCTTGCTCCTTCTTCAATAAAAAGAAAACTAATAATTAAAGCACCAAACATCATAATAGAAGCAAACAAAACGGATTTTGATAAATACACATTTGCTTTTAAGAACAAAACTAAAATAGGAAACAGAAATGATAATATCATAGCAAAAGGAAAATAATATTTAGGTAACCAAGCCAAATAAAAATCTAGAGGTTTAAATAAACTAATACCATTCTCCCCTTCGGATTTAAAGTTTCCAGTTTCGAAAAAATAGATGAGTAACCCCAAGACGACTAACATCAACAATCCTATGATTAATGGATAAAATAATAGAACTTTTTCTTTAATTGTACTAGACTTACTTAGAATAATCATGATAAAAGATGCAGGAATAAAAACAAAGAGAAATGATGGTTTTATTAGTGCGTTAATAATTATTAAAATGACAACTAGTACTAACTGTTTAGTCTTAACTTTTCTTTGTGAAAGTACTTTGTATTCCTCCCAGAACAACAACAGAGTAAATGGCTGTAAAAATATAATTGTTGAGTTGTGCCATACATTAGGAGTAACCTTTCCTAGGTACATCAATTTCCTCTATTCAAGAACTTAACGCAACAAATCTAAATTAATAGATTTGTACAAATGATTAGAAAAAAGAATAGTAGACTTACTCACAAAGAACGTGTCCAAATAGAGACTCTTTTAGTAGAGAAAAAGACGAAGTCATAC
>JAGXIB010000096.1 GCA_024635865.1 Flavobacteriales bacterium | reverse complement strand
GCTCAAAATATTGAAGCTCAAAGAGTTTTTGTTAATGAAAAAACAGTTCCAACACTTATTTTAAGCACCTTTAAAAATCAATATCATGATATTTTGCTAAAAGGTTGGTACGTAACCCATTTAACTTATTGGCAAAATGACTATAGCTCAGACTGGTATAATGGATGGTATGGACAAAGGACAATTATTATTTACCCTTATCAAAAACCTAATTACTATGAAGTGGAATTTATCGAAACCCCAGGAGAGTTAAGTCGGGCTATTTATAACCTTCATGGCTACTGGTATGAGACACGAACGCAAATTAAAGTCTTAACACCTAGTATTCTTGAAAGCCTTAAAACCTCAAAATATAATGGTTGGAAAATATCATCAACTAAAGAAAAGTTAGTAACTCCCGCATGGCCAGATGAAATTTATAGATTCCAAGTATCAAAAGGACTTAAATCAGAAATTATTCGAATGGATGCAAAGGGAACACTGATCCAAGTAAAAGAATTAAATCATGGCTAACAATAAACTACTAATTAATGAACGACAAACTGACCTAGGGAATTTTATGGTTGGAAGGTTATTGCCTTTTCGTAAAAAAAGACAAGTAGGTCCATTTACTTACATAGATCATATGGGGCCTGCAACATTAGGAAATGGAAAATATATAGATGTTGATCAACACTCACACATTGGCATAAGCACCTTAATGTATCTTATTGAAGGAGAAATAGAGCATAAAGACAGCATCGGAAGTTCTCAACTAATTGGACCTGGAGATGTAGGGTTTATGACTGCAGGAAGAGGGATTACTCACACTGAAAGAACTCCCGAAAGTAAAAGAGGTAATCAAGAGCTTTTAATACATGGATACCAAGTATGGATTGCTCTCCCTAAGGAGAAGGAAGAAATGCCTCCTCAGTTTTCTTTTTATCATCAATCAGAAATTCCAGTTTGGAAAAATAATGCACTCATTTTTAAACTGATTGTAGGGAGTGCTTTCGGAAAAACTTCTCCGCTTCAAGGATACTCTCCTTCGTTTATGGTGGACATTAAAGCTGAAGAAGAAACAACCTTATCTCTTAAGGGTCAAATAAAAGGAGAAGTTGCTTTTGTCATTGTTAAAGGCTCTATTATCGATCAAGGTAAAAAAGTAGCAGCAGGACAAATGTTAATCAGTAAAACAGATGATGAATGTGAAATTCACCTTGATAAAAACACTCAAATCTTAATTTTTGGAGGCCAACCACTTCCTGAAGAACATTTTTTACTATGGAATTTTGTTTCTAGTGATAAGAACCGTCTGAAACAAGCAAAAGAAGACTGGATAAACAAGAAATTTCCAAAAGTTCCGGAAGATGACACTTACATTCCCATTCCAGAAATATAGTAAACAACTTGTTTATTTTTTCTAAAATATTATATTGTAGATAATTATTAGAAAATCAGTTATGAAATCAAAAACCTTTATACTAATGCTATTGGGTATATTCTTTACACTTCTTCATTCTTGTTCCACAATACCAAAAGGAGCTAAAGCAATTGAACCATTTCATAAAAAAGACTATTTAGGAAAATGGTTTGAGATTGCCAGACTAGATTTTAAATTTGAGAAAAACCTGAATAATACTACTGCTGAATATTCTTTAAATGAAGACGGCTCAATAAAAGTTGATAATAAAGGGTACAATACTAAAAAAGAAAAATGGGAGCAATCGATAGGTAAAGCTAAATTCGTTAAAGACGAAAATATTGCAATGCTTAAAGTTTCATTTTTTGGTCCATTCTATGGAGGTTATAATGTTATTGCTATTGACCCCGAATATAAATATGCCTTAGTCGCTGGATCAGGCCTAAAATATTTATGGATTCTATCTCGAAGTACTCGTATTCCAGAAAAGGTTAAAAGTAACTATTTAAAAATTGCTAAAAATATCGGATATAATACTTCAGAGCTATTATGGATTGAACATAATAAGTAAATATGCTATTATTTAGCTTCTTGACATTCAAAAAAAGTAACATTTTTTTTTATTTTAAACCATTTATAGTTGATTCTTGATAAAATTAGAACACCCATCATTTTATAATTTGAAGTTCATAAAGTATTATTTGAGAATGTAATTATTAAAACTATATTTGACTTTTTTATCTAAAATCATTACAAACAATGAACAAAAAATACCTACTCATAATAGCAACAATATTTTCATCTACCTTATTACTTAGCTTTAGTTTCTCTAGAAACGTTGAGCTAATAGAAGATTATGCCCCTCCTAGATCTGGTGGACCTGCTGCAAATGGGTTAGGCGACCGACCAGGATCTCCACTCAGTAACTCTACATGTAGCGCCTGCCATTCAGGAGGTAGTTTTTCCCCGACAATTAGCATTAGCGTTTTAGACAATGCCCAAAACCAAGTTACTTCATACACTCCTGGAGAAAGCTATTCAATTCTATATACAGTAACCAGTAGCTCAGGTACTCCAAATGGATATGGAATGCAATCTGTTGTCCTATCTGCAAATACAGGAAACGCTGAAGCTGGAGTTTTATCTTCTCCTACAACTTCTAACTCTCAAATATCAACTTCTGGAGGCCATAAATATTTTGAGCACCTTGGTCTAAATCCAACAGGTATTTTTAGTGTTAATTGGACAGCACCTTCTTCTGGTTTTGGGAATGTATCATTATATGCGACAGGAATTGCTGCTAATGGCAATGGTGGAACTAGTGGTGACCAAGCGACATCTCCTATTACTTTTAGCCTTTCTGAAAGCTGTGCTCCTAACACAGGTACAGATACCCAAACTGCCTGTGATTCATACTTATGGATGGATGGAATCACATACACTTCAAATAACAATACAGCAACTCAAACGCTAACAAATGCTGGAGGTTGTGACTCTATAGTTACACTAAACCTAACCATTAATAGCAGTACTTCTGGTACCGATACACAAATAGCTTGTGATTCTTACTTATGGATGGATGGAAACACTTATAATTCAAGCAATAACACTGCAACTCACACATTAACAAATGCTGCTGGATGTGACTCTATAGTTACACTAAACCTAACGATTAATAGCAGTACTTCTGGTACCGATACACAAATAGCTTGTGATTCTTATTTATGGATGGATGGAAACACATATAATTCAAGCAATAACACTGCAACTCACACAATAACAAATGCTGCTGGATGCGACTCTATAGTTACACTAAACCTAACGATTAATAGTGTAAACACTACAGTTACACAAGTAGGAGCAATTTTAACTGCTGATGAATCTGGAGCAACCTATCAATGGTTAAACTGTGCTGGCTTGACTCCAATAGCTGGAGCAACTAACCAATCTTATACTCCATCTACTACAGGAGACTATGCAGTAACTGTTGAACAAAATGGGTGTTCTGAGACTTCATCTTGTTACAATTTTTCGACATCGACAGTAGGAACCTTTGAAAATAATTTTGGTAGTCAACTTATTGTATATCCAAATCCGACAAATGGTGACTTTTCAATTGATTTAGGAGAAAGCTATCAATCAGTAAAAGTAACTTTGACTGATTTAAGTGGAAAGGTAATTCAATCAAAAACATATTTTGGAAGTCAATTGTTAGACCTTAAAATAGAAGAACCTAGAGGAGTTTACCAATTAGTCGTTGAATCAGGAATTAATAAAGTGGTAATAAAGCTAATTAAAGAATAAAAACATACAGAAAACAATTAGAAATAAGAGTTCTAATCTTTTCATCAAGTTAAGTGTTATTTTCTAAGAGTCATATTTAACCAAAATAAATAGTTGATGATAAATCTTGAAGAAAACAAAAAAAATGCAATAGCCTTTTATAAAATGGCCTATGATGGAAATCTAAAAATAGCTACAGAAAAATATGTCGGAAAGAATTATACTCAACACAATCCTCATGTTTCTGATGGAAAAGAAGGGTTTGTAGAGTATTTTGAAAGAATGCAGAAAGAATATTCGGCTAAAACAATTGAATTCATTAGATGTATAGCAGAAGGAGACTTAGTTGCACTTCATACACATCAAATTTGGCCACAAAATGACCAATACGTAACCATGGACTTTTTCCGATTCGATCAAAGAGGAAAGATTTGTGAACACTGGGACGCTATTCAACAAATCCCTAAAGAATCAGCTAACCCTAATAAGATGTATTAAACTTGTAAAGCTTTCAAAATGATCTTCCTGTCTGCAATAAACCCTGAACTTACAAACCTAGTAGTTGTTTCAATAATTATTATTTTTATTGGATCTATCTTAAAGTTTTTTAAACAACCCTACATAATTGCTTATATAATAGCAGGAGTACTAATTGGAAAACATGGCTTTGGGTTAATTACTGATGAAGATTCAATTCGAGTAATTGGAGAATTTGGATTAATCTTACTACTCTTTTTTATAGGTATGGAAGTTAGTCTTCCTGAGTTTATCAAAAACTGGAAGATTCCTACTATAGGAACCATTATTCAGGTTATTGGAAGTGTCTTAATTGTAAGTCTAATTGGATGGGGGTTCGGTTGGAACATGAATAGAACAGTTACTTTAGGCTTTATTATTAGCTTAAGTAGTTCTGCTGTAGTGATTAAATTACTTCAAGATAATAATGAAAGTGACACTAAAATCGGAAGAAGTGTTATCAGCATTTTGTTAGTACAAGATATTTTAATTGTTCCGATGTTAATTATCACCACCTACCTTGGTGGAGAAATTCCTTCCACTAAAGATATTATTTTACAACTGATTGGTGGAGCTTTATTAGTAACAGGTATTATATGGATTTTAAAGAAAAAAGAATTTTCTCTTCCTTACAGTGATAAAATAAAAGCCGACCATGAAATACAAGTATTTGTCTCTATTCTATTTTGTTTTGGATTTGCTGTCCTCACAGCATTCTTTGGAATATCGGCAGCATTAGGATCTTTTGTAGGAGGAATGGTCGTGCGTGCAGCTAGGTCTACAGAATGGTTTCATGATAGTCTTCATTCTTTTAGAGTAGTTTTTGTAGCTATTTTTTTCGCTTCTATAGGAATGCTAATAGATCTTACTTTTTTAATTGAAAACTGGAAAATAATAGGGCTTTTAATTATCTCAGTATACATCTGTAATCACTTTATCAATTCAATTATTTTATATTATTTTGAAAAAGACTGGAAAACGAGTATCTATGGAGGTGCTTTATTAGCTCAAATTGGAGAATTAAGCTTTGTTATCTCTTCTACAGCATATCATGCAGGAATAATTGGAGATTACGCTTATCAATTAACCATAGTTGTGATCTCCCTTACTTTACTAATTAGCCCTTTTTGGATCGCTATAACAAAGAAAATATTAAAAATATAATTTTAGTCATGTCTTAATTAACAAACCAAAACAAGATCTTTTTTATTTTATTATATTTACTATCAATTATTTTAAAAAATTAATCTTCATGAAAATTAATACCACAATTATAAGTTTAGTTATTTTCTTTTTCTCATCTAATTTTATAAGTCAAGGATTTAGTATTGGACACACAACCATTACTTTTAATGACAATAATAGAAATAGGACCATTGAAACAGAAGTGTACTATCCTTCTAATAGTTCAGGTGAAGATGTAACTGCTGCTTCTGGAAATTTTCCCGTTATTGTATTTGGACATGGTTTCCTTATGGGATGGGACTCTTATCAAAACTTTTGGGGTGAGTTAGTTCCAAATGGATATGTTATTTGTTTTCCAAAAACTGAAGGAGGAGCAAGTCCTAATCATGAGGAGTTTGGTAAAGATTTAAAATTTTTAGCGACAGAAATACAAAATCTAAATACAGATAATAATGC
>JAGXIB010000095.1 GCA_024635865.1 Flavobacteriales bacterium | reverse complement strand
GGCTTTTGGAATAATGAAAAGTGGACTTTGTTATGATCCGAATTTTAAAAGCACTTTAGCAAAGAGTTAATGATAAAAATGCTTGTTTTTTACCATAGTTCTTTGTTGTGCGTAGTTTTTTATTCACTAAGTCGTTTATCAATATCCATCATTTGGTGTAATACTCTAATGATTTCAATAGTATTTTTTTTTGTTTTCTTGTAGAAAATTAAGTGAGACTTTACTTTTGTTTTAAAGTAACCTTTTCTTATGTTTTTTATCGATTTACCAGATTCAAAATTATTTGTTATATATTCAATTTCGTCTAGAATTAAGTTATAATATCTATCAGCTTGTTCTTGCGACCAATTTTCAAAAGTGTATAACCAAATACTATTAATATCTTCATTCGCTTTTTCACTTATTTCGTAAATCATTTATTAATATGTCTAGCGTGAAGATTTTTTAAATTTTCGTTTCTGTCAAAGTTCTTAACCATTCCACTTTTTTCACCAATTTTAAGTTCATTGATTAAACTTTTAGTTTTGGTTTCTTCAGATTCTAATAACCTTAAAGCACTCCTAATAACTTCACTTACTGATGAGTATTTACCAGAAGATATTTTTTTATTTACATAGTTTTCGAAATAATCGCCTAGTAGTATTGATGTGTTTTTTCCCATTTTGATATGTTTTTATAATCAAATATACCAATTATTGGTATCAAAGTCAAATCTTAAAATATTTTTTATGAGATTACGCACAACAACTTTATATAGTTACCTATTGTGCAACATATCTGGTTGTTAAAATATTAAATATAGTAATATTATGTTAGATAAATCGTATTAATTCAAAGCCTATTTATAAACCATAATTTTCTAGTCGTTTTAACAAAAAAAAAAGCCACTTTAAGCAAAGTGGCTTTTTTTTAGGTATATTTTTTATACATTTTCTATCACCATAGCAGAAGCTCCACCTCCTCCGTTACAGATACCTGCAGCACCATACTTTCCGTTGTTTTGCTTTAGAACATTTATCAAAGTAACAATAATTCTAGAACCACTGTTTCCTAGTGGGTGTCCTAAAGAGACTGCTCCTCCGTTTACATCAACTTTTGCCGGATCTAATCCTAATTTTTTAGTATTTACAATACCAACTACAGCAAATGCTTCGTTTAATTCCCAATAATCAATATCAGTAATCTCTAATTTAGCTTTCTTCAATGCAACAGGAATAGCTTTAGATGGAGCAGTAGTAAACCATTCTGGCTCATGTGCAGCATCTCCATATCCTACTATTTTTGCAATAGGTTTTAATCCTAATTCCTCAGCTTTTTCTTTACTCATTAAAATCAATGCCGAAGCACCATCGTTTAACGTAGAAGCGTTAGCTGCCGTAACTGTTCCTTCTTTATTAAACACAGCTCTTAATTGAGGTATTTTCTCTATTTTTACGTTAGCAAATTCTTCATCTTTAGAAACAACAATAGCGTCACCTCTTCTTTGCGGAACTTCTACTGGAACTATTTCTTCATCAAATTTTCCTTCTTCCCAAGCTTTAGCAGATCTTTTGTACGATTCTATAGCAAAGTTATCTTGATCTTCTCTTGTAATGTTATTTTCTGTTGCACATTTATCTGCACAAACTCCCATATGAACATTATTGTAAACATCAGTCAAACCATCTTTAACCATTCCGTCTACCATTTTCACATCTCCTAATTTTACAGCATTTCTAGCATTGTAGTAATGAGGAACCATGCTCATGTTTTCCATTCCACCAGCAACAACTATATCATTATCACCTGTTAGAATAGATTGTGTAGCTAAACTCAATGCTTTCATTCCAGAAGCACAAACTTTATTGATTGTTGTAGCAGGGACACTATCAGGTATTCCAGCAAATATGGCAGCTTGTCTTGCAGGAGCTTGTCCTAAGTTAGCTTGCAAAACATTTCCCATAAAAACTTCTTCTACCAAATTTGGATCTAAGTTAACTTTATCTAAAGCTCCTTTTATTGCGATAGATCCTAATTTAGTTGCTGGTACTGTTGATAATGCTCCTCCAAAACTTCCAATTGGAGTTCTTACAGCTGATATAATGTAAACTTCTTTCATTGTGTATGTGTGGTTTTTAGTTGAATTAATTTTGATGCAAATTTAATAAAAATAGTTGAGATTTTAGATGTTGCTTTAGTGTCCCTTGTGAAGTCTATTGTAATCGTTAGACCTGCTTCATCCTAGTAATAAAATTAAATGACTATAGAAGTAAGATTTAAACTAGAAATAAATAATGTTTGTAAATTTAAGATTTAAAAATACTTTATGATCTTTTTTTTACTTTTGGAGTCTTCTTCTTAAGAAATGTTCGACCAATGTTAATTAGTAAAATAATTAATAAAATTAAGGCGGTAATATTTAATAGGAGGTATAGTAGAGGCATCAGAGCTTATTTTATTGGAATTTATTTAAACAGTTTCATTACTTTTTTCCAATTTTCATTTATTGGAGCTTTTATTTTCAATACTTCTTTGGTGTGTGGGTGTGTAAACGCTATGGTAGAAGCGTGTAAGAATAAATTATGACAGTCAAATTGTTCTTCGTACATCCTGTTATGAAACCGGTCACCGTACTTATAATCTCCAACTAATGGATGGCTAATTTTATTTAAATGTATACGTAGTTGGTGCATTCTTCCTGTATTGGGTTTTAATTCTATAAGGCTATATCTAGATTGTGGGTAGGGGTGAACAGGAATGTCTAAAGTAACGGATGCTAACGTTTTGTAATGGGTTAAAGCCTCTTTATATACTTTAGTGTCAGGGTTTTTTACAGGACTGTCTATTGTTCCTTCTGCTGGAGAGAATCCTCTTACAATGCCTAAATATGTTTTCTCTATTTGATCCTTAAAAAACAACTCTTGAAAGAGAGAGATGAACTCTTTTTCCTTCGCAAGAATAATGACTCCAGATGTTTTCCTGTCTAAGCGGTGTAATGGGAAAAATCGTTTTTTGAATTGACGCTCTAGTAAATCTATTAAAGTAGCGTCTTTAATATTCCTTGCATAATGTGAGTAATGAATGAGGACATTGTTAGGTTTATTAACAGCTAAAATATATTCATCTTCATATAATACTTCTAACGCTTTTTGTTGCATTTATTGTTGCCTAATTAAATAATTCTAGGGTAAAGATAAATAAATCAATATTCTTAACTTTGAATAATAATAATTTATTAGAGTTCATGAAAAATAGCATCTTTTTACTCTTATTAATTTCTTCCATTATCCGAGGCCAGTCTAAGTATGAGAAAGAATACCGGCTAAATGAAAAAGAAGTGCCTTTAAAAGCATTGAACTTTATTCAACAGATAGCGAATAAGAAACGGTTAAAATGGTATAGAGAAGAGAGTTCAGATGGTGAGTCGATAGAAGCTAAGTTTAAAATAGCTAAAATAAAATACAGCATCGAGTTTGATACCATTGGCAAGATAGAAGATGTCGAGGAAACCATAGAATTATCAGCGCTAGAGGCTACTCTTAATTCAAAAATTAATAAACAGTTAGAAAAGACCTTTAAAAAGTATAAAGTCATAAAGACACAAAAACAGCTAAAAGGAGAGGGGCAAGAGCTAATTCTCTACTTCAAAAAAGAGACTAAAGATTTTATTTCTGGTTACGAATTAGTTGTTAAAGGTTCAACAGAGAAAGAAGTCAATTTATATGAGTTTTTTTTTAATAAAAAAGGAGTTTTAACTAGTCAAAGAAGAATTATTATTAAATCATCTGTACATCTTGAATACTAGAGGATACATATTGTTGCTTTTTTTTAAGCTCAATTTCTTTTTAGGAGTTACAGCTCAAGTAAACTATCTAATAGGATATTTGCCTGCAGTAAATTTAAGTACAAAATTAAGTGACGTAGGTAGTCTGAATTTTAATGTGCAACAAAGGAATTCCCTTATTAATTCAGACGAGAATAAATTGAATCATAAATATGTCTTGTCAGATTTAACAGTAATGTATGGCTATAAAATAGGTTTGTTTGCTAAAGCTTCTGTTGGAGGACTCATTAGATACCGAAACAATCAATTTATAACGAGAACCATTCAACAGTTTGTAAGCGTTAAACAACTAGAAAAGCTAAAATTAGTCAATAGGTTTAGGTTAGACCAAACCTACTTACCAACCATTATTGAGCATCGATTAAGGTACCGAGTTGGTGTTCAAATTCCTTTAAATGGAACCGAAGTTGATAATAGAGAACTATATTTAAAGATAAATAATGAGTATTTAAATTCATTTTCCGAACAGAAATATGATCTAGAAGCTAGATTAATCTCTAGTTTAGGTTTTGTTATGAGTAGTAAAAATAAGTTAGAAGTTGGGTTCGATTATAGGTTGGATAATTTAATAGCTCAACCAATAAATCATACTCTTTGGGTGACATTTAGTCTCTACGTTAATTTAAAGTAGAAGATTTATTTCTTTTGAATTTCTACGATTTTAAGTTGTTCAATTTTTCTAACCGATTCACCAAATTGTTTAGTCTTATTTTCTAGAATAAATTTAGCTAATAAAACCTCTTTTCTATTCTTAAACTCAACAAGTAAAGTGTCATTCGCTTGACTGTATTTAAATCTTTTAAAATCAAATGATTGACCATTTTCGTGTGTCAGATTTAAGGAGTTAATGTTTGGATAAATATTTTCTAATTCTTTTTCAATTTCGATCTTAAAATCCTGGTCTAAAGTCGAATCTTTTAGGATGATGGTTAAATCTTGAATCGTTTCCAATTGTTGTTTCGCTTTTTTTCTCCAAATTCTTTGACTAGAGCCTACTTTAGATACTTCTTTTTTTGATGAGCTACTGTATTCCAGAACTTCATCAATTTCAGTTTCTTCCATTAACTCTAATTCTTTTTGTTCACTCTTAGCAGAAGGAGTAGGCCTGTCTCCTTTTGCTTCAGAAGCACAATGTAACATTAATACAGAAATAGCAAATGACGTAATGTAGCGATATGTTTTCATTAACCTGCTCATTCTTGAGTGAATTTTATTAGTGAAATTTTATCTCCTTCGTAGTTTGTCGTAACAATTTCGATTTGTTTTAAGCCTCTTGTAGGAAGGGTCATTTTATTAATAAATTCTTTTTTATTAAGAATATCAATAGTAAAACCATCCCTACTAATTTCATATGCTTTTAGGTTATCCTGCATCATGTCTGCTAATTGACTCCTTCTTTTTTTCCAGTCTTTTACTTTAGAGTTGGCAAATAGGTGAAGCATCATGGCATAATCATCTGGTTCGATAAAAATTGATTCTTCATAAGATTCATTTTTTATAATACGCTTAATATGTAGAGGTTTGTAAAAACGGCCTTTTACTATAAATTCAATTTTATTTCCGATTCCTTCTACACAATTAGATTTTAAAGGAAAAAATAGGGGAGTCTCTTTATCTTTTATAATTTTAACTTCTAAAAAAGAATCTATAACAGGTAAGTGTGTATTTTGATCTAAAAAACAAAACTGATAATGAGTTTTGTTTTGTTGAGATGAATAGAGTACCATTATAAAAGTAAATAATAGTAAAGAAACCATTACTGTAACTAGAATCAATTTAGTTTTTTTGACAGGCTTTATTTCGGGTTCATCACCAAAATCATTAATTAATTTAGTGGCAGGTTTTTTCTGTTCTTCACTTGAATATTTAAAAACAAAGGCTTTCCAACTTTGTTCATTTACATAGGCTGAAAACAGGTTTAAAGTGTCCACCCTTGGTAATTTATCTTGCTGATTTTTAATGTGAGTATAATACCACTTTTCACTAATAGTACCATAAACATTTTCTTGAAGGTCTTCTCTTAATAAAGTAATTTCCTCTCCCTTCCAACTTGTCATGGGTAGGCTAACTTCAGGATGGCTTTCCTGTAATTTTTCTCCCACTTTTAACAGTAGTAAATCAAATAATATACGTTGATTTTTTTCCACTATTTCAAAGATAGGAAAATTAATAATTAAACATTGTTTAACAATATTTAAGATAGAAAAGTATGCTTTACTATTGTTAATGATAGTAATACTATTATATTTGCATGAAATAAGTAAAAAAATGACTGCTTTTAAAAGTAATATTAAGATAAATGTCAATGAGAATGTGTTTTTAAAGAATCCAGATTCATCTACGCTAGGTAAGAAAATTATTGAAGGGAGTATCGAACTTATTGATGATCTTGGTTTTGAGGAGTTTACATTTAAAAAATTAGCTAAATATATTGGTTCTACTGAGGCTTCAGTTTACCGTTATTTTGAAAGTAAACACTATCTATTAATCTATTTAGTTTTATGGTATTGGGGTTGGCAAGAGTATCGAATGGTGTTAAGCTTAACAAATATTGATTCTCCAATTGAACGGTTAAAAAGAGCCATAACAATTTTAACAGAAAAAATAGAAGAAGACTCTAACTTTTCACAGATTAATGAAGTCCGATTAAATAGAATTGTAATTGGCGAGTCGTCTAAAATTTATTTAAATAAAACGGTCAAGAAAGATAATGAACAAGGTTGCTTTATTCAGTATAAGGAACTTGTTGAAAGAGTCTCAGACATTATTTTAGAGATAAATCCAAGTTTTAAGTATCCACACATGTTAGTTTCTACTGTAATTGAGGGAGCACACCATCAGCGATTTTTCACAAAACACTTACCTCGTTTAACGGATATTGTTGAAGGAGAACAGGCGATTACAACATTTTATAAAGAATTGGTTTTATTGGCTATTAATGCAAAAGAATAAGGGAATTATCTTATAAAATTTAAATTAAAAATTAACTTCGGTTTTATTACCAACAGAAAGATAAAAATGAGTGATTTAAAATTAACACCAATCAATAGATTTTGGCTTTTAATCAAACCAGATAGAAAGGAAATACGAAACATTTATGTCTATGCATTTTTCTTTGGATTAGTTAACTTATCCTTACCAATAGGGATACAAGCGATTATAAATTTGATTCAAGGTGGAACGATGACTACTTCTTGGGTCATTTTAGTTTTGTTTGTCATTTTAGGTGTTGCTGCTGCTGGAATATTGCAGATTCAACAATTAAAAATATCAGAACATTTACAACAAAAAATATTTACAAGAGCTGCTTTTGAGTTTGCTTACAGAATTCCTAGAATAAAATTAGAGGCCTTGTATAAAAAATATGCTCCAGAATTAATGAATCGTTTTTTTGATGTAGTATCTGTTCAAAAAGGATTATCAAAGATGTTAATTGATTTCTCTACAGCTTCTATTCAGACCATATTTGGATTACTTTTGTTATCGCTTTATCATCCTTTCTTTATTGTTTTTAGCTTAGTATTGGTCGCTTTAGTATACTCCATTTTTAAATTTACTTCTATAAGGGGCTTGGAAACAAGTTTAGTAGAGTCTAAACATAAATACAACATTGCGCATTGGCTACAAGAGTTAGCTAGAACAAGAATTAGTTTTAAGTTAGCAGGAAACACCGACCTTCCTTTGGAGCGAACAAATACTCATGTTGGTAGTTACATCGAATCAAGAGAAGAACACTTTAAAATTTTAAAGTTTCAGTACATGTTAATGGTCACTTTTAAAGTTATTGTTACCTCTGGACTCTTAATTGTAGGAAGTATATTAGTGATGGAACAACAAATGAATATTGGGCAGTTTGTTGCTGCAGAAATTATTATTTTATTGGTAATTGGTTCAATAGAAAAGTTGATATTAAGTCTAGAAACTATTTATGATGTACTAACCGCTTTAGAGAAAATTGGACAAGTGACTGATTTAGAGTTAGAAAATGCTCAAGGGATTAAAGTTCTATATTCAGATATTACAGGAGGTTTAAGCGTTGAGTTTAAAAAGGTAGATTTTAGTTATCCAGGACAAGAATTCAATGTGTTTAGTGATGTTTCATTAAAAGTTTTGGCTGGTAAAAGTATTATGATTGAAGGGGATAGCGACTCAGGAAAAACAACAATACTTTATTTGTTGGCTGGGTTATATCCCGTAAAGCATGGAAACATTGTTTTAAATGATTTACCCATTGGAAATTATAACCCAAGGTATTTGCGTTCGATTATAGGGGATTGCTTAATGGATGAGTTACTTTTTGAAGGAACTTTATTGGAAAACATAACAATGGGAAGGTCAACTGCAACCATGGAAAATGTTCTTTGGTCATTTGAAAAATTAAATTTAATGGAATTCTTTAAAACGTTAGAGCATGGGTTTGATACTCAAATTTACCCACAGGGAAAACAGTTCTCAAGTGGAATTATTCATAAGCTTATTTTAGCAAGAAGTATTGCAGATAAACCAAAGTTATTATTAGTCAAAGACGTTTTTTCTTCTTTGGTAGGAGAAGAGAGAAAAAGTATAATGAGTTTCTTAACGGACAAATCTAATCCTTGGACTCTTTTTATTGCTTCACAAGATCAAAACTTAAAATCGATGGTGGATGCTGTATTGTTAGCTGATAATGAATCTTTAACTAAATTGAACTAATCATGTTGAATATTTCTAATAATAAAGTTTCAGAATATATTCTGTCAAAAGAATACAGTACTCTTATTGCTGTTGAGAATAAGAAGTCGAGTAAAGTTCTAAGACGTATTATCTATGCTGGAACAATACTGACTTTAATTGTCTTATTTCTGCCGTGGACTCAAAATGTTAGGTCTAATGGTTCTGTAACGACACTAAAACCTGGTCAAAAACCTCAAAGTTTAAATTCTATAATCGCTGGTAGAATAGAGTCTTGGAATGTACAAGAAGGAGATTTTGTTAATAAAGGAGATACTATTTTAAAAATATCTGAAATTAAAGACGCTTATTTTGATACAGAACTACTTGATCGAACATTAAATCAAGTAGCACTTAAAGAGCAATCTATTGTTGCTTATGAAGGAAAGATAAATCTTCAGAGTAATCAATTGGATATTTTAACATCACAAAGAGATTTAAAAATTTCTCAGGCTAAAAATAAATTATCTCAAGCTCTGCTAAAAGTTGAGAACGACAGTATAAATTATGAAGCAGCAAGACTACAATACCTTACTGCAAGTAATCAATACAACCGAACAGATAGTTTGTTTAGACAAGGGTTAAAGTCTAAAGTAGATTTAGAGAAAAGACAAATTAAACAACAAGAAACAAAGTCCTACGAGTTATCGGCGAAGAATAAATATTTAAATAGCATAAATGAAACAGTCAATTTAAAATTAGAACTTTTAAGCATTCAAGTAAAGTATCAAACCGATTATAACAAAGTAGAATCTGATCAATTTAGTTCTATATCAGATAAGTTAGATGCAGAAACTAGCTTAAATAAATTAAGAAATCAATACAGTAATTATTTGTTTAGAAACGGACTATATTTTATTACAGCTCCACAAGCCGGGTATATTACCAAGACGTTTACTAGCGGTATTGGGGAGGTAATAAAAGAAGGACAAGAAATTCTTACCCTAATGCCTAAAGATTATGATTTAGCGGTACAACTTTATGTAAGACCAATCGATTTACCTTTAATAAAAGTTGGTGAAGAAGTAAGAATTCAGTTTGATGGATGGCCAGCAATCGTTTTTTCTGGTTGGCCAAATGCAAGTTACGGTACTTTTGCTGGAGAAATTTATGCCATAGATCAGTTCATTAGTGCAAATGGTAAGTATCGTATATTAGTTAGAGAAGACTCTACAGATCATAAATGGCCAGACGCATTAAGGTTTGGCTCTGCTACAAATAATCTTATGTTATTGAATGATGTTCCTATCTGGTACGAATTGTGGCGAAATATAAATGGATTTCCTCCAGAGTATTATATAGTAAGAAAAGAAGGAGAGAAAACTAAAAAGAAAAAATAATGAATCATTTATTTCTAATATTTCTTACTTGTATTTCTCTGGTATCTTTCAGCCAAGATTCTACAGGAGTATTTAGTTATAAGAGTTTTATATCTATAGTAAAAGAGCACCACCCTGTTGCCTATCAAGCTGAATTAACTGTTCAACAAGGGGAGTTATATATTGCTAAGGCTAAGGGTGGATTTGACCCCAAATTAAAGGGTTCTGTAAATCAAAAGTACTTTGAAGAAAAACAATATTATAGCTATATCAATGGTGGTTTAGTTATTCCAACTTGGTTTGGTGCAACTTTACAAGGAGGGTATAATAATAATGATGGTCAGTTTTTAAGTAGAGAATCTTATACTAATCCAGAAGGGATTTGGAATGCAGGGGTTAGTATTAACCTAGGAAAAGGAATGTTTATTGATCAAAGAAGAGCCGACTTAAAACAAGCTAAATATTTAAAATCAAGTACAGAACTTGAACGAAGCTTAGTACTAAATCAATTAAACTATGACGCTTCATTAGCTTATTTTGAATGGTATAAAGCCTATCGTAAAGTTCTAATTTATAAAGAGTCTGTTGTAAATGCAGACATTAGACTTCAAGGAGTAAAACAGAGTGTTATCAATGGAGATAAGCCTGCTGTAGATACTTTAAAAGCTAATATTCAATTACAGGACAGATTATTAAAATTGGAGCAAGCACTTGTTGGTGAGAAAAATAAGAAAGTGTGGCTAAATACATTTCTTTGGCAAGAAGGTTTTATTCCCTTAGAACTTGATACAATTGTTGTCCCTTCTATTTCTGATGATGACTTAACTTATGAGCCTTTATTACAAGTAGAACAATACATCGAAAATCATCCCGAGGTTTTAATTTATAACAATGAAATTGAAATTTCTAAAATAGATTATCGCCTAAAAACAGAAAGTTTAAAGCCCACTTTGGAATTAAAATACAATGCTTTAAGTAGCAATTCTACTTACAATGTAGAAGATTATAATTGGGGAGCTAAATTTGCTTATCCAATTTTCACTAGAAAAGAAAGAGCGTCAGTTAAAATTCAACGTTTAAAGCTAGAACAAAAAAACACAAGCTTAATTAATAAAAAAGAACAAGTAAAATACAAGATATTATCTTCGTATAACCAACTGATTTCTTCAAATGATCAGCTTACTATTCAGAATGATGCATTAACTATGTATCAAAAATTGTTTGAATCCGAACTAACTTTGTTTGAAATTGGAGAGTCCTCACTATTTATGGTGAATATTAGAGAACAAAATCTAATCGATTCACAGGTGAAGCTAATTGATGTTTTGTTTCAAAGTCAATTAGCGAATGCTATTTATAACTACCATATTTTTAACTTCTAATTAGCTATTTATTCTTTGTAAAACAATTGTAAAACATTTTACAGCTCTGTTTACCAGTGGTTTACAATTTTTATTATTTTTTTGTCTTTAGGTTTGAGAAACATTAATCTAAAAACAAAAAGATGAAAAGATCAATTAAAACAATCGCGGTATTAATCACAGTAGGACTAATTTCTTGTAGTAGTAATGACAATTTTAAAGCAAAAGTTTCTCCAACTTATGAAAGTAAAGGTTCTGAAGCTTATGAAGAAACTTCTGAAGCCGAAATGGAAGAAACTAATTTATTAAAAAAAGAAACTTTAAACTCCGAAATTCATCAGCGCTCTATTTCTTCGGTTGCTGCTTCAATTGAAAACGATAATAAGATGCGTTTTATAAGGAAAGCTCAACTAAAGTATAAGACAAAAAGTGTTAGAAATTCGACTTATTATTTAGAACACGCTGTAATTGGTTTAGGAGGAATTGTTACGAACGCTAATTTATTTAGTGAAATAGAGAGTATTAAAAAGATAGCCGTCAATAAAGATTCCTCTTTAAAGATGACGACTTATCAAATGAATAATAATATGACTATTCGAATTCCTAATAATAAATTAGATTCATTATTAAAACTTATTTCAAAATCAGTGATTTTTCTAGATGAAAGAATAATTACAGCAAATGAGATCAGTTTAAAAGAGTTGAAAAATAATATGGAAAGAATTCGTTTAGCTGAACATCATAATAAATTAAGTAAGGTCATTAAAAATAAAACTGATAAAATAAATAGAGTCGTAGATGCTCATGAAAGTTTACTACAGAAAAAAAGACTAGAAGATGAAGCTATTCTTCGAAACTTAGAACTAGATTATGAAGTAGAGTATAGTACCGTTCAAATAACGATGTATCAAACTTCTTCTGTTGATAAAGAATTAATAGAGAATGAGTTGAACATTGATGAGTTTCAACCTAGCTTCTTAGCTCAATTATTAGAGAGCTTACAAACGGGTTGGAACGCCTTACTTTACTTAATTATTCAATTAGCGAACTTATGGTTTCTTATTATCTTAGTTGTAGTAGGAATAATAATATATAAAAGAAGAAAGTAAAAGAATGAATATACTTGACCTAATTGTTTGTCAAGCCTACTAGGTCAAGTTTATTTAATATAACAAATATCATGATACGACTCCTGAAATACTTATTCTCATTATTATTGCTTATTCCATTAATTTACCTTTTAGTAGCTTTATTATTAACTTTTATTTCTGTAAATAATGAAAAAGGGAAAGAAAGAGGCAATGAGGCCATTTATCTTAAATCGAATGGTATACACCT
>JAGXIB010000094.1 GCA_024635865.1 Flavobacteriales bacterium | reverse complement strand
TTTCAGTTTCAAATGGATTTGATAAAGGAAGTGTTTATGCTTCATATACCGATTTAAGAAGTGAATCTATTATTCCAGGAGTTAATTTAGATCGTAAGACGATGGCAGCTAGGATGACCTATAAACCTTCAAGTAAATTAAGTTTTAATAGTTCTATTAATTACATCAATTCTCAAAGCGACAATAGGCCATCTGGCGGTTATGGTTCAGAAAATATCGGTTATTCTATGGTAGCATGGGGTCCAAGGTCTTTAAACACAGAAAGCTTAGTCGATTATTGGCAGCCTGGTCTAGAGGGTGTTCAGCAGTATAACTTTAACTATACTTACTTCGATAATCCTTATTTTATTCTATTAGAAAATAGAAACTCATTCAATAGAGATCGTTTATTAGGGCACATTTCTGCAAGCTATAATTTTACTGAGAATTTAAATTTAATCGTAAAAAGCGGAATGGATTACTCCAATGAAAATAGAGAATATAGAAGAGCTTATAGTTCTAATCGTTTTAAAACTGGAGCTTACGCAGAACAAGGAGTTTTCTTTAGAGAAGTTAATACTAACTTTTTGTTCAACTATAAAAGAATAGTAGGAGACTTTACTACAGACTTTTCTTTAGGAGGAAATAGAATGGATCAAGATGCTCAAACAGAACAATCTCAGACTTTATCTTTAGCTCAACCGGGAACATTTAACTTTTCGAATGCAGCTTCTCCAATTCAAATTTTACAGCAAAAAGCTCAAAAGAGAATCAACAGTTTATATGGTATCGCTCGTTTAGGATATAAAGATTTTCTTTATTTAGATGTAACAGGAAGAAACGATTGGTCTAGTGCTTTAGCTACACCAACTTCAACAGCTAATACTTCGTTCTTTTACCCTTCTGCTTCTGCAAGTTATCTACTTTCTAATACAATTGAGTTACCAAAATGGATCTCATTTGCAAAGGTTAGAGCTAGTTTAGCTCAAGTTGGTAACGATACTGATCCTTATAGCACTTCTAGCACATTTGTATCGGGAACACCTGTTTACTCTCAGCCAACTTTTAGTGGGGCTAGTTTATTAGCGAATACTAATTTATCTCCAGAAAAAACAACAGCTGTTGAGTTTGGAGGGTTAATAGGATTTTTCAAAAACAGATTAAGTTTTGATGTGACTTATTATAATGAATTAACTAAAAATCAAATTCTTTCATTACCTGTTTCTATCACTTCTGGAGCAATGCAACAGGTTGTAAATGGAGGAGCGGTTAGGTCTAAAGGTATCGAGGTAATCACTAACATAACACCAATTAGAAAAGAAAATTTTGAATGGACAACTCAGTTAAACTTTAGTACAAATAGAGCAACAGTAGAAGAACTCCCAAAAGGTGTAGATAAAATCACATTAGGATATTCAAGAGTATATGATAATGTAAATCAAACGGTTTGGTTTCAAGTAGAAGAAGGTGGTAGAATAGGAGATATTTATGGAACAGGATACCAAAGAAACGAAAATGGAGATTTCATTGTAGATGCGAGTGGAAATTATATTGCCAATGAAGAGTTAATTAAGTTAGGGAATTCAAACCCCGATTTTGCTATTGGAATTAATAATAGCTTTAGATATAAAAACGTTGATTTTTCATTCTTACTAGATTGGCGTCAAGGTGGAGAAATTGTTTCAAGAACGTTAGCTTTAGCTGGTGTCGCTGGTCAATTAGAAGAAACAGCAGATAGACCAGAAGCAGGTATTGTTGCAGCAGGTGTTGTAAATAGTGGTACAGAAGAGAACCCTGTTTGGGTAGAAAATACAACTGCTATAACTGCAGAAAGTTATTACAGACAATATTATGATAGAAACCATGAAGAGAACAATACTTACGATGCTAGTTATTTAAAGCTAAGACAGTTTTCAATAGGTTATTCATTCAAGTCGAACAAAGAAAAAGGATTACTAAAAAAAGGACGTGATTTAAGAGTTGCTTTTATCGGAAGAAACTTATTTGCATGGAGTAAAATACCTCACTTCGATCCTGAGCAAATAGCTGTTCAAGGAAATCAAATTTTGAGTGGTGTAGAAGATATTTCTTATGCTACTGCAAGAAGTTTTGGATTTAAAGTAGGATATAAATTTTAAAAACAACTTTATAATACTTAAAAGTTAGATGATGAAATTAAGAATAGGAATAAGTTTGCTAGTTGTTTTAATCATAACTTCTTGCACCAAAAAATTTGAAGAATTAAATACTAACCCAAATGCGCCGAATAATGTTCAGCCATCACTTTTGTTGAGACAAGTTCTTTTTGATTACGCAGAACAAATGTCTTATGAAGGTTTTGTTGCAGGTAATTTATTAGGACAGCATTTTACAATGATTGATTTTAATTTATTTGATCGGCATAACTTAAGTTCTCCTCAATTAGGAGGGAATCCTTGGCCAATTATCTACACGAATCTTAGAGATAATGAATTGATGCTAGCTAAAGCGAAAGAGTCGTCTACAAATGCTGTTTATGAAGGTCCTGGATTAATTCTAAAAGCTTATATGGCTGCAGCTTTAACCGATATTTATGGAGATGTTCCTTATTTTGAAGCAATAAAAGGTAGTGAAGGAAACGTTACTCCTGTTTACGATAGTCAAGAGTCTATTTATACTGGAGTTGATGGAATTTTAGATAACTTAAAGAAAGGAATAGCTGCATTAGAAGCATATCAAGGAGTTCAAACATTAGATGGAGACATCTTATTTAATGGAGATTTAGCGGCTTGGATTACTTTTGCTAAGTCACTACAAATAAAATATTTGATGCGTATTTCAGATAGAGTTAGTGTTGGAGCAGAATTACAAGCTATATATGATGCTGGTAATTACCAAGCCTCAAATAGTCAAAATGCAGTTTTTAACTTTACAAATAGCCGTCCTAATAATTTTAGAATGGCGAATTTAAGAGATGGAGATTTTAACTCGTTTATTTTATCATTAACTGCCGAAGAAATTTTAAATCAGTACAATGATCCAAGAATGAATGTTTTATATCGTCCTAAAGGAAATGACAATACAGGAACTATTTATGAAGGATTATTAAATGGTCCTGATGCTTCTCAAACATCTATTTCTGTTTCTGATTACTCACTTACAGGAACTATTTTTAGAGAAAACACAAGCACTTTAAAAGCTAACTTCATGACAGC
The DNA here is from genome assembly GCA_024635865.1 of Flavobacteriales bacterium. Classification (GTDB taxonomy): domain Bacteria; phylum Bacteroidota; class Bacteroidia; order Flavobacteriales_D; family Parvicellaceae; genus S010-51. The sequence goes on along the minus strand of JAGXIB010000094.1, from coordinate 38,640 downwards.
TTGGGAAACACATTTTCTTATCGCTGAGGCTATAGAACGTGGACTCATAACAGCAAATAGTCAGCAACATTATAATCAAGGAGTTCAATTGGCTTTTGATTACTGGAACACAACTATTCCTAGTGATTATTTAACAACTGGGAATGCTAGTTTCGGGAGTAATGGAGCGGATGTAATAGCGCAAATTATAACGCAAAAGTGGATTGCAAGTTCAATAAACGGATACGAAAGTTGGATTGAATACAGAAGAACTGGTTTTCCAGCTTTAAAAACAATTTCTGGAAGTTTGAACAATGATTTAATTCCAACAAGAATGCCTTACCCAAGTGATGAACAAGCATTAAACCAAACAAACTTTAATGCAGCAACAGCTACCAATGGGAATAGTATAAATACTAAGGTTTGGTGGGACATCAATTAAATAGTTAGTAAATGAACCCAGTTTATATACAGTGGATTGTTTTAATTCTGTTTGGAGTTGTTTTTTTCTTAATCGCACCAAAAGTAAAAACTGTTGGTCAGTTTTTTACCGCAAGCGCTAATGAAAATAAACAACCATCTATTTTTCTACTCACGAGTAGTTTAGTTATTTCCTGGATTTTTGCAAAGTCGATTACAAATGCAGCTAATTTAGGGTTAGCATTCGGCATTGTTGGAGGAGTCGCGTATGCTATTTATTATTTCTCATTTGTGGTAGCCGGTTTGGTTATTTATCAACTAAGGGTAAAAGGAAATTTTAAAAGTATCCATCACTTTTTGCAAACTAAATTTGGGAGAAGCGCAGTAGTCGTTTTTTCCATTCTTATTGGGTTTAGATTGTTTAATGAAGTTTGGTCCAATACAATGGTTATTGGCAGTTACTTTGGAGAAGCAGGCACTACAGGTTATTATTCGGCAGTTATTGTTTTTACTTTGTTGACTTTAGCATACACGATTAAAGGAGGAATGAGAAGTTCCTTATTAACAGATGCAATTCAAATGGTGTTTTTTGGCATTATGCTTTTTTTATTGTTAGGGTTAATTTTTTCAGATTCAGAAACGAATGTTACCGAATTGTTGCACACCGGATCGTGGGAAATGGCAACAGGTGTAAACCTCTTTTTCGCTGCATTGTTACAATGTTTTAGTTACCCATTTCACGACCCAGTATTAACAGACAGAGGTTTTCTAAGTAGTCCAAAAACAACATTAAAGAGTTTTTTATGGGCTGCATTAATCGGGTTCATTTCTATTGCATTGTTTAGCTTAGTAGGAGTCTATGCCCAAACAAAAGGATTGGATGGTCAAGCAACTTTGGAAGTTGGAAAGCTATTAGGACTAACGGTGATGTTAGTCGTTAATTTCATTATGATTACTTCTGCAGCATCTACTTTAGATTCTGCTTTTTCATCATTTTCGAAATTAGTAGTGATAGACCTTGGTAAAAACCATTCCTTAAAAAAAGGAAGGTTAGCAATGGTGGTGATTACTCTTCTGGGAACGATTCCAGTTTTTCTAAATCCTGAAATTTTATCTGCAACAACAATCAGTGGGACGATGGTAATGGGTTTAGCCCCAGTTTTTTTATTATGGAATCAGAAAACATCTTCTTTAGCTTTTCACTTACCAGTTGGTTTTGGAATATTAGTTGGTCTTATTTTAGCAATTGGATATTTCCCAAAAAGCTTAGTTTTTACAACGGGAAAATATGCTGATTTGCTTTGGGCTAATTTTTGGGGACTCTTAGGGTGTTTTATACTTTATATATTTGCTATCACTTTAAAAAAATGGAACGAAAAAAAGTAACTAAAAATATAGGAAAGCTATCTGGGAAAGTACTGGTATTTGGCGGTGCTTACAGTAATCTAGAGGCATTTAAAAAGTTGCAAGAAGTTGCCGCTGATTTAAAAATCCCACCTTCTAATATTATAAATACAGGAGACATAGTAGGGTATTGTGCTCAACCAGAAGAAGTGGTTCAGTTAAATAAAGCTTGGGGGATAAATACTATAGTTGGGAACGTTGAGGTTCAACTAAGAGAAGATCAATTAGATTGTGGTTGTGAATTTAAAGAAGGAAGTCGCTGTGATGTTTTTTCTACTCAATGGTATCCTTATTCTAAATCTAAACTAAGTGAAGACTCTATTAATTGGATGAAGGACTTACCAGATTTTATTCAGTTTGAATACTTAAATCATAAGGGTTTTGTATTACACGGTTCTTATTTTGAAACGGCAGGTTATATTTATAAATCTACTGATTGGTCCGAAAAAGAAAAGAACTTTAAAGAGACAAAGGCTGACCTAATTTTAGCAGGACATAGCGGATTACCTTTTAATCATTCAAAAGAAAATAAATGCTGGATAAACGCTGGTGTAATCGGTATGCCTGCAAACGATGGAACAGCTAGAGTTTGGTATTTAATTTTAGACACTGATGAGAAAGGAGAGTTGTTTTATGAGCATTACTCTTTTACCTATAATCATGAAGAAGCTTCAGCTTTAATGTTATCGAATCAATTACCAAAAGAATATGCCCTTACTTTAAAAACAGGGCTTTGGGACAATTGCGAAATACTACCAGAGGAAGAAACTAAATTACAAGGAGTTCGGTTACCTTATTAATTTTTTAGTCTAAGCTCATCTGTTTTTATATAAAATCAATTGTTTTTTTTCAAGAGATGGGGAGTAAAACAATAAAAATACTTAAGAATAGTTATAAGGGATATAAAACGTATTCCTATTTTTACGGCATGAAAACAATTCTAATTATTGTTATTTTATTTATAAGTTTCTTGACTCAAGCTCAAGGGTTTGAGTTGGGGTCTTGGAAAGAGTATTTACCCTATCGTAATGTGCTTAATATTGTACACTTAGATAATAAGTACTATGCTGCAACTCCCTACTCATTGTATTATTTAGACGAAGATGATAATAGCATAGAACGATTAACTGAAATTAACTCCCTTTCTGATTTTTCAATTAGTATTATGGGAGTAAATGAACAAGAAAAAGCAATAGTTGTTGGATACGAATCTGGAAATATCGATTTAATAAAAAACGGAGAAATTATTAATTTGTCGGGAATTGTTTCTAGTAATATTATAGGAGATAAGAGGGTTTATAATGTTTATTCTTCAGGGAACTTAACTTATTTGGCCTGTGGATTTGGAATTGTTGTTATTGATATTGAAAAAGAAGAAGTTAAGGATACTTACATTATTGGAGTTGGAGGTTCACAAGTTAAGATCAATGATATAACGATTAATACAGATACTATTTATGCAGCGACAGATGCTGGAGTATATAAAGCAGGACTTTCGTCAGTTTTTTTATCAGATCCAACTAATTGGTCTATAGAAAATAACATTGCTCCTCTTTCTTATAGTTTTATTACATCTTTTGGTGGTCGGTTATTATTAAATGCAAAATATACAGGCTTTTTAACGGATACCCTTTACCAATTAGAAAATGGAGTTTTTGGAAAAGTTTCAAGCCTTTCAAACAATGATTACTTCGACATTCAACCTAAAGACAATAACCTCTTACTCTCAACCCAAAGAGGGGTTTTAGAGCTAGATGAAAACTTACAACAGGTAGAACTGTTATATACTTATGCGGAAACAAGTTTTGTTAATCCTAACTCATGTATTTGGAATGATGGAGCTTATTGGGTTGCAGATAAAGATAATGGAATGGTGAAGGTCATTAATAATTTTAATTTTGAGAGTTACTTATTACAAGGTCCATTTTCTAATGATGTTTTTCATTTAGCAACCAATAATAATGACCTCTGGGTTTCTTCGGGAAGAACGGAAGGGTCAGCTTGGAATAGTACATTTAATATGAACGGAATTTATCATTATAATTCTGAGGACTGGGAAATGTATAATGGGTTAACAAATGTGGAGCTTTCTGAAGTAGACTCTATTTTTGACTTTGTTCACATAGCTATAGACCCATTAGATGAAACACATATAATGGCTAGTTCATTCAAGGGAGGAGTTGTAGAAATTAAAGACGGAAAATATGTGACCAGACATACCTGGTATAATTCTTCATTACAAAGAAGGTTAACAGATTTAACAAAAACATGTGCTTCTGGTTCTGCATTCGACGAAGATGGAAATTTTTGGGTGGCTAATGCGTTTGTAAATGAGCCCTTATCTCTTTATACTATAGACGGAACATGGAAATCTTTTGTCTGTAGTGCAGAAATGAAAGGAGGAATAGTAACAGAGTTGTATATAGACAAGACAAACGGTTATCTCTGGATGGGAGCAAAAGGAGGAGGAGTAATGGTTTATGATTTTAATAAAACTCCAGAAGACGAAACAGACGATCAGTTTAAGACATTAACTACAGTTGAAGGAAGTGGAGCTTTGCCTTCGGATATAACAAATACCATTGTTGAAGATAAAAATGGAGCAATATGGTTAGGGACAGAAAATGGCCCAGTAGTTATTTATTATCCTCGAAACATCTTTGAAGGAGGGAATTATTATGCTCAAGAAATTTTAATTGAACAAGACGGAATCCTAGAAGTGTTGTTGGGTTCAGAAGACATTAATGAAATTGTGGTAGATGGAGCGAATAGAAAGTGGTTTGCAACAGAAGGTGGAGGGTTATTTTTAATTTCTGCTGATGGTACCGAAATGATTAACTCTTTTACAACAGAGAATAGCCCCATCTTTTCTAATACTATAAATGCGCTAGCTATTAACCCTAAAACAGGTGAAGTATATGTAGGAACTGATAAAGGAATTATGGGCTTTAAGGGAGAAGCTACAGAACCTAATGCAACCTTTAATGAAGTTTATGCTTATCCAAATCCTGTAAGACCTGAGTATCAGGGGAAAATTGCAATAAAAGGTTTAACGAACAGTGCAGATGTGAAAATTACAGATGCAAGTGGAAACCTCGTTGCTTCTACAACCTCTTTGGGAGGGCAAGCAGTTTGGGATGGTAAAACGCTATCTGGAGAACGAGTGGCAACTGGAGTTTACTATGTTTTTTTAGTTACCGAAGATGGTTCTGATAAAATAGCAACCAAGTTGTTGTTTGTGAATTAGAAGATTTTTAAGGAGTAAACATCATAAAAATATTCAATACTAATACTAAAACTAAAGATATGTAGATCGATTTTTTTATTGAAGGTATAATTAAAACTTACTCAACGACTAGAATTTTATAAGTTGCAGAAGTGGTTTTACCATCGGTAATATAATAGAAGTAAACCACAGCGGCTAACTCATTCGTGTTAATGTTTAATTGACCTTTTTTATCTAATAGTTGTTCTGTTTTAATCACTTTACCTACTTGGTTAATCAATACAAAACGATTAGAGGTATTGTTATTTATTTGGTAATAAACAGCTGTATTTCTAGTACTTGGGTTAGGGCTGTTTTGGCTTACATGATAATGACTAGTACTTAACTCTTCTATTGCATTACTTCCGTATATAACACTAATGTTAAAATCATCAAAATAAAAGCCATCTTCTGTTACTCCTTGGTCAGAAACTAATTGAAAACGAGCTTTAATGTTTTGTCCTAGGTAGTTACTTAAATCGATCTCTTCTTTTACCCAAGCATTTTGAAGCCCATCATATAAAGGCTCTCCTTCTGCTTGATTGTTATTTCCTATTCCAGTAAATTTTCCACATTGAGGAATCCAATTTGAACCTCCATTTGTAGAAATTTCGAACTGAACATAATCCCAGCCAGCCTCTACATTCCACTTTGCATAAAAACTAACGTTTGCAGCTATAGCATTGCTTAGAGACGTTTCATTGGTCAGTTCTATTGATGTGTTAGACTGGTTACTATAATTCCCATTTGGAGAATCTGTAATGGAGGTAGAAGGAGAGTAGGAGAATTGAGAAGTAGTTCCCCACATTCCATTGGTACTCCAGTTTGCGGTATTATCTCCATTATCGGCTAAAGCAGGTTGAAACGCTCCATAGAACTTTCTAACCGTATCTTTAGAATCGTACAGTCCATTGTTTGTGACAAGAATATACTTTATTTCGTCTCCATCTTGTATCGAAGGGGAAAGCGTATAAGCTATAGAGTCTAAATCTGTTTGTAATAAAGTCATTCCATTGTGAGTATTCGTTCCTCCTACAGCAATTATGTTAGAAGAGATAGGAACTACTGTAACAGTAAAGTCTCCTGGGTTATCTAGTCCCAATCGTTGTGTTTTATAGTTAAAGTAGCCAGCTGTTTGAGTTACTGAGAAAGAGGAGTTATCTTTTGTTTTAGCATAATTAGTAATGAAGTTAGCCGCCATTAAATTATGATAGACCATCTCCTTACACAAAGGAACAATCGAATTTTGAGCAGGCCAAAAACTACTTCCAACTTCGGGGGTCATGGCTAAAATCTTATTGTGAGTGCTAGTTTCTCCGTACATCCAATCATCAGAATCACCTGCAGCAGCATAAAGAGCAGCAGAAATTTGATTAACGTATCCATTTTGCTCAACCATAACTTTAGATATAGCACTAAAAGTAGCATCGTCTGCTGAAATTTGACCTGTAGCATATCCAAAGGGGTAGAGTAATAAATTACTGTAACTGTGACTGTTTAATGCAATTTTAAAATCATGCTGTTCGCAAAACCATTTTATTGCTTGTGTTTCAACTTCAGAGAAAGCAGTTGGACCTCTGTAAATGTCACTATTAGTATTCGGACTTGTTCCGGCTCCTCCCCATTGATAATTATAATTTCTATTTAAGTCTACACCAAATTCGCCGTCTAAGTTATCTCTTCTGTTTTTACGCCATAAACCGCCTCCATTTCGGTTTGTTGTCTCATTGTAAATATATCCATCGGGGTTAATACAAGGCACAAAGTAAAGTTCAGTATTGTTTATAATGGCTTTAACTTCTTCATTTGAACCATAGTTTTCTAACAAATACCACATGTAAAAAATAGTTTGCTGTAAAGAACCAGGCTCTCTTGCATGGTGTATAGCTGTGTAAAGCATTTCTGGTTCGGTTTCATTAGTATTTGGGTTATCGGATATTTTAACCCAGTAAACAGGCCTTCCTTCAACTGTAGAAAAACTAGAAATACTTTGTTTCACAGAGATTAAATTAGGATAAAGGTTAGCCATGTCGTCTAACTCTTGCAACATTTCGCTATAAGTTAAAAAACCACCCATAGAACCATTATTATAATTGGTAGGTACTGCGTAATTAAACTGACTATTGCAACTTGCATTTTTATTCTGACTTTTTACATTGTTTTGATTCTGGTAATATTCTGAAACATTAGGAATGGTTATTTTATAATCCAACCCCAAGGCTTTTACAATATTTAGCTCATTTTGAGAAAAATCTGACTCTATAAAAACACCTTTCTTTTGCATACCATGGTCTATACTAACTCCCTGATTTGCTAATAAGATTAAATCTTTTGCAGAGCTATAATAGACTTTTGCTTTATGATATACGCTCTGAGAAGACACTGCTCCAGCTAGAGTAATTGAGAGTATGATGGATATTAGGTATTTCATTTTGTGCATTTTGTTTTTAGAAAACGTTTTACTTAAAGATTTTGTTTAGCTCTTTTAATAACTGTTAGACAACGACTTTTTAATGATTTATCTATAATTCTACTGATTAGCCCTTCGAGTGATTTAATCTTGTTTTCTAATTCTGTTTTTATTTGGTTTTTTTGATGTGCAAATCCTTCTTCTCTAGGGTTAAAATAAAGGCCTAAATACCTTTCCAGAGAATTAACCTCTTCCATTATTTTACTTTCAAAAGCTTGCTTTGTCATTTTTTATAAATTAGAAACATCTTGAGCTCTATCTTTTGAAAATTAACCTAAACACTAAGTTATTCATTTTTCTTTACTTAACTCAATCAATAAACCAACCTTTTATTTAATTAGTATTTAATCATTTCATATTAATTCTGTCATGAATTCATTATTTTTACATAAAAAATAGCCTTATCAAAAGTAAAGTCAACAAATCACTTCTTATATTATTCATCTTATTTGGGTATGTTTTCTTACAGTTAATGTGGTGGGCATATCACATTATTCAGTTAAACAAGCTTGTAAATACTGACGATACCATCATTCGTAATAAAACAATGATGATCGCTGGAGAATCGGCTGTTTTTATCACCTTACTTTTTGTTGGCTTGTATTTTATTCGTCGATCTATACTGAAGGAGTTAGCTTTAGTTCATGAAAAAAAGAACTTTAACTTATCTGTTACCCATGAGTTAAAAACTCCTATTGCTTCAACTAAATTATTTATCGAAACACTAATAAAGAGAGATTTACCTAAAGAAAAAGAGAAAGATATTCTAAGGAAAGTCTATTCTGATCAGAATAGACTACAACAATTAGTTGAAGATATTTTATTGGCGTCTAAGGTCGATGAATCCACTGTTAAGATTAAAACGACTAAAGTCAATGTAAAAGCTTTTATTGCCCAAATCGTTAATAATATGGTGGGAAACCACTTAATAGAATATGATATTGATGATCGTTTATTTATGAATGTTGATGAGTTTTATTTTTCTTCTGTAATACAGAACCTGCATTCTAATGCTGTAAAATATTCTGATGATCAATCACCAATAATATGGTCTGCTTCTCAGAAAGGAAGTAGAACTATCTTTAGAGTTATTGATGAAGGAAGAGGCATAAAAGATAGTGAGAAATTAAGCGTTTTTAAATTGTTTTATCGCTCGGGTAGTGAAGAGACTAGAAATACAAAAGGAACCGGATTAGGGCTGTACTTAGTCGCTAGAATTATTAAACTACACAAAGGGAAGATTAAAATTTTAGACAATAATCCTAAAGGAACAATTGTAGAAGTTGAACTGTAAGAAGATTAGATAAGGCTAACCTTTTAGATTTTAATTTCTTTTATTTCATTTTTCAAAAGAATTTCGAAAGAGCTTGAAGAAGGAAGAGGCATTTCTTTGTTTATTATATTTCCTAATGTATCTATAAAAATAAACCTTGGAATAGTTTTGATAGAATATTGACTAGCAAATTGATCTATTTCCTTTACTCTTAACTGTATACTTTCACTCTTTTTATTTTGAATCATGGATCTCCATTTTATTTCTTCTTTATCAACGTTCAAAGAGATAAAACTAATGTTTTGGTCTTGATATTTAATAGCGTACTTTTCGAAAAAGGGAGTCTCTCTTTTGCAAGGTCCGCACCAGCTAGCCCAAACATCAATTAAAACAAACTTACCTTTAAAACTATTTAAGTTTATCTTTTCATTCTTTGTGTTGTAAGCGTAAAAATCAGGTGCTTTATTTCCTCTACTTAATCGCTCAATATCTTTGTTTGAAGCTAAAATTTTAGCTTTATAATTCTCATTTTCTATTTCAGGTAAGTATTTTTCAAGTATAAATGTTCTTTCGGTATCATCAGAAGCCTCTTGTAAACTTTTTATTATTTGAAGATAATTAACTTTATCTCTGAAGGAGCCTTTGTCTATTGTTTTATAAGCCTCTAATACTTTAATATTTGGTTCTAAGTTGTCTGTTATTTTAGAGGAGACTTCTTTATTTAGGTGCCTTATGTATGCTGGGTTGCTCAATAGTGTTTCATCGTTTATAGTAATAAGGTTTTTTAAAGCTGTTATTTGGTCTGTTTCTATGGTTTCTTTATCAGGAAATAATGCTTTCCTTTTATTCTTGAAATCATTCCAATAGTTTAAATATTTAATTGCTAATAATTTTTCATTTCGATTCTTAAAATCGTTTTTAGGAATAAAGTTGTCTACAGTTCTGTAATTAGATTGTTGAATTTTTCTCCTTTCCCACTCTTCTATAAGAGAAGTTGTGAAAAAAACTTCATTGTCAAGATTTTCACCTTCGTTTAAGTAATACTCTATGATACTTTTCTGATTTTTAGATTTTATGATGATCTGATTTTCTGCTAAACGAGTACCTTTTACTTTTATCTTACTTTCTTGATTATATAGGCGAGCCTCAATATATAAGCTGTCTTTTTCTCCTATGAAAATAGGTTCCTCAAGCTTATTGTCTATAGCCAATGAGTAATAATCAAGAACCAACGGGGTTTTAATTTCAGTGTAAAAGTCATTGTTTTTTATTGGAGCTTTAACAATTGTATCCCCAAGTACATTATCAATTAAATACACAAACTCTATAGGGGTGTCGCTCTCTATTTCCCCTGCTAAAATAGTTTTTTCATAAGTTTTTGATTGATTTGGGGTAAGTAAATAACCTAAACCTAAACCAGATAGACAAACAATGATTAACAGTTTTACCATTTTTAAAGTTGTGCTTGTGAATGCTACTTTAATTGTTCTGAACTTATACCATTCGAAGGAGATATAAAGTATAGGAATAGAGAGAAATAGACTAATTAAGTCTGTATAAACTAAAAAATCTACCACTTCATTTCTTGAGGTACTTGTTCCTACATTTGTTAGGATTTGAAACGGGTTCCAGCTTATGTTTTTCAAGAAAATTGCCCTAGAAAACAGTGAAAATACTAGTCCAGCAAAACCTATAATTAAAGGCCATATCATTCCTTTGAAAAGAACAGATAAGGCATATTGGATGGCAGAGATTAAAAGAGAGCTTATAAATAGACGAAAGATTAGTCGAGCTGTAAAAAGTAGCGGAAACGAAGTCGCAGCTTCTTCTGGAATACCTCCTTTGGATATTAAGACAAAGCTAAACAAAGCTCCAAAAACAATAAATGAGACAATTGAAATTAGGTTTGATGTAAGTAATAAAGCAAATTTTCCAAAGAAAATAGAACTTCTACTCAAAGGGCTTGTTTCCATAAGTTTCCACCCTCCATTTTTATGATCTAATTGTGTAATTCTGCTTGCTGAAATTATGATTAATAGAGGAAAGAAAAAGCCGGCATACCCCATTATGCTATGACTAAAAAACCAAGTAAAGAAATTGTACGGGAGTTGTGGAATATGATCCGTAAACCCTTTCGAAAAAGAGTTAAGGAATGCGATTAGTGGAAATACTAAACCTATAATTAGACTTGTCCAGAAAATTCCTTTCTTTTTCTTTTTTAGAAGCTCTGCATTAAATACCGTAATAAAATTTGATTGTTTATTTTTCATATTTTTATTCTGCTTTAGAATCTGTGATTTCCATAAAAATATCTTCAAGTTCATCTAGCACTTTAAATTGATCAATATCTATTCCCATATTGACTAGTTTTTTTATGAAACCAGGAACCGAAGTTGAACTTTCAATTTGTATAATTATTTTTGTTTCGTTAATAATAGAGACTTTCATTAATGAATCTTTGTTCAGCTCGTCTGCCCAATGTTGAGCATTATTTAATGTGACTTCAATATTTTTTACTGTAGATTTTTCAGATAATTCTTTCATTGTGCCCTCAAAGACAACTTCTCCATTGTTTATTATTCCAATGTGAGTACACATTTTTTCTATTTCAGAAAGTAAATGGCTAGAAATGAATATGGTAATTCCTTTTTCTTGATTTAATTTTATAAGCAAGTTCCTAACTTCTTTAATCCCCGATGGATCTAATCCATTCACAGGTTCGTCAAGTAATAGTAGTTTTGGGTCTCCTAATAGAGCCATGCCTATTGCTAAGCGTTGTTTCATTCCAAGAGAATAGTTTTTAGCGGCCTTTTTTTGTTCGTTTTTAAGGCCTATTAGCTCTAGAACTTCATTTACCTTAACCAAGCTTATTCCTTTAATTTTTGCTATGTACTTTAAATTATCATATCCACTTAGGTGAAGGTATAATGCTGGAGACTCTATAAGAGTTCCTATTTTAGAAAAAGCTTGAGGTAATTGATCTTGAATAGGCTTATTAAATAGCTTAATCGAATTAGATTGCTCAGGGATTAAGCCTGAAATTAAACTCATGGTAGTCGATTTACCAGCTCCATTTTGGCCTAAAAAACCATAGATAGAGCCCTCAGGGACACTTAAAGATAAATTGTTTAGAATTTTATTTTGTTTAGAGTAGCAAAAAGAAAGTGATTTAATTTCAATTATATTGGTCATAATAAACGATTACCTTAGGTCAGTTATCTTGAATAATTAAACTTGTTTAAAACAATGAGATAAAAACCTATACGGCTAAATTAAAAAATAGTTACTTGCGTTTAATTATAAATGCCTGAAATAGAATTTTCTACATCTGAATCTAATTTTCTATTTTTGTAATAATTAAAAAAGGATAAACATGTCAAAAAAAACGGTACTAATCATTTTAGATGGATGGGAATAGGTAAACTAGATAAGACGGACGGTGTTCATTTAGCTAATACACCTTTTATAGACAGTTTATATACTAAGTACCCTCACAATAATTTATTAACTTTTGGAGAAGAAGTTGGCTTGCCACTAGGTCAGATGGGAAATTCTGAAGTTGGACACCTTAACATTGGCGCTGGAAGAGTTGTTTATCAAGATTTATCAAAAATTAATAACGCTGTAAAAGACGGTTCTTTTTTTAAAAATGAAACGTTATTAAAGGCAATAAAATATGCCAAAGAAAACAATAAGAAGCTCCATTTGATGGGGCTAGTTTCTAAGGGAGGAGTTCATTCTTCTCAAGACCATTTATATGCTTTATGTGACTTGTTAGAACAAGAAGGAATAGGAGAAGGTCAATCTTTTATTCACGCTTTTACCGACGGTAGAGATTGTGCTCCAGATTCTGGGTTAGGATATATGAAGGAACTAGAAGATTATCTCGCAGATAAAAAGACGAAAGTAGCCTCTGTTATTGGTCGATACTATGCCATGGACAGAGATAAACGTTGGGAGAGAATACGTTTAGCTTACGACCTATTGTTAAATGGTGAAGGAATAGAGGCTCGAAGTGCAAGCGAAGCCATAGAGAATAGTTATGCAGAATCTATTACAGATGAGTTCATTGAGCCTCATGTAGTTGTAAACGAAGAGGGGAAACCATTAGTAACCATCCAAAAGGATGATGTTGTTATTTGTTTTAATTATAGAACAGATCGTTGCAGAGAGATTACTGAAGTCTTGACTCAGGAAAACATTGGGGATATGGAGACAGTTCCATTGTATTATGTAACAATGACTAATTACAACAAGAACTACAAAGGAATAAAGGTTGTTTTTGACAAGGAAAGTATTAAAAATACACTTGGAGAAGTAATTGAGAAAAAAGGATTAAAACAAATTAGAATCGCTGAAACGGAAAAATATCCTCATGTTACTTTCTTTTTTAGTGGAGGAAGAGAGGAAGAGTTTGAAGGTGAGCAACGTTTAATGGCTAATTCTCCAAAGGTAGCAACTTACGATTTGCAACCGGAAATGAGCGCGCTAGAAGTCACAGATAAGCTATGCTTTGAATTAGAAAAAGGAGAAGTCGATTTTGTTGCCCTAAACTTTGCAAATGGAGATATGGTTGGTCATACAGGGATTCCTAAAGCAATTATAAAAGCTTGTGAGACAGTAGATCAATGTGTGAAGAGAATAGTAGAAACTGGAGTTAAAAACGATTATTCATTTGTTATTATTGCTGATCACGGGAATGCTGAACTAATGATCAATGAAGATGGAAGTCCTCATACAGCACACACAACGAATTTAGTCCCAATTATTGTAATTGACAAAAACACAAAGAAAGTAGAATCGGGAAAATTAGCAGATGTTGCTCCTACAATTTTAAGCTTAATGGAGTTAGAGCAACCAGAAGAAATGACTGGAAAATCATTAATTTAGAGACGAAGATTTGATTGAAAATAAAAAGCCCCAGTTGAAAATTTCAACTGGGGCTTTTCTATAAGTTATCGAATTTTTTATAAATTTAATTCTTTAATCATTGTTTTAAATGCTTCAGAAGAAGGTCTTGGAGCATCTGGATTAACAATGTTTCCTTTTGGATCTAATAAAATAAACCGAGGAATACTATTGATTGAATAATCTGCAATAAAGCTAGATTTCCACGCAGAGTCTGCTCTTAATTGATGCCAAGTCATTTCTTTTTCGACTACCATTTTTTTCCAATCATCAACTGCTTTTTCTTCATCTACAGAAAGACTTATAAAGTTCATTTTCTTTGCATCTTCGGTATTGTTAAACTTTATCATGTCTGGAATTTCTGCCTTACATGGGCCACACCAAGTTGCCCAAACATCGATATAAGTATATTTGCCTTTAAACTGGTCTAAAGAAACTAATTTGTCTTCTGGAGTTTTATAATTTTCAAAATTAGGAGAAGGCTTACCTGTTAACGTAGCTAAGGTATTTGCTTTTTCTACAGCTTGATTATGGTATTCCATAGCTCCCTTTTTAAAGTTTTCTATGCCCTTTTTTTCTTCCTCAATGAGTTTTTGATTTAAGCTTGAATTTTCATTCAAATAAGCTTCTTTTTTCTCAATTAGAACTTGGAGTTCTTTCTCAAAATTTTCATTTTCAGGAGAGACCAACGCCATAAAGTCAATTTCGCCTAAAAAGTCAGACTTTTCAGCCAAATAAGTATTCTCTTTTATACTTGTTCCTTCAAATTTTAATGACTCATCAAATTCATCAGTATCTAAAGTGAAAGAAGTTTCATCTCCATTTTGTAAAAATATATTTCCATATTCATCTCCATAAGTGAACATGTAGCTTGAGTTTGAGTCAGGAACTCTTAATGTATCATGGAAGCTACCATCTTCATTTACAGTAACTGATTTTGAAAACATAGGGTTAAAACTATTAATAACTAAATCTCCTTCTTTTAGGTTCGTAATCTTACCTGAAATGGTAACAAAGTCTTTTTTTACTTCTTCTGTTTTTTCTTCAGAGTTATTACAGCTTAACATTCCTAAAGCTAAAGGAATATAAATTAGTTTTTTCATAGGTTTATTTTTTTACAATAATACGTTAAGAATAGGTTAAAAACAATTAATTAGAATTTTGAACTAGCTTTTACCTCTTCTACCAATCGTTTTTTTGCATCTTCAAAGGTGTCTATTTTTAAATAATTTCCCCCTCCATTGTCAGCTAATTTTTTCATGTTAGCTTCATGAGTTTGTCTGTTTTTAATTCCTAAAACGGAGACTTTTACTCCTTTTGACTTATATTTTTTTGCTAGTCTATATACATTTTCTCCTCCACTATTAAAGTCCCCGTCCGTAGCCATTATTATTTCATTATTTCCGCTTGCTATATATGACTCACACGCTTTTGTGTAGGCCAGTTTAAGTCCTTTACCTCCAGCTGTCATCCCTTTAGCCTCCAGCCCTTCTATTTTACTAATGATAGAGTCTTTATTGTCTGCACTTGTTGTTTCCATCTCTACCAAGGTGTTACTAGCATAAGTGACAATTGTTATATTATCAATATCCCTTAATAAGTTAGTCATTTCTATCATAGAAGCTTTTAGTAAATCTAATTTTCCAGTATATTTCATTGATGCAGACACGTCAATTAAAAAGACAATGTTGTTAGGCCTATAGATAGTGGATGGAAGGTTTGGGTACTTTTCTTCTTTTAATGGCTCTAAAGTTTCAACAGGCGTGTCTATAACGATAGGAATTTCTTCTTCTTCAATTATTTCACTATCAATAACTAGTTCAATCTCCTCCTCATCTAAATGCGATTCGTCTGGTTCTGTGTTTTCAATCACTGTCTCTTCTGGCTCACTAACAATAGCAATTGGTTCTTCATTTCGATCTAGTTCAAATAAAACAAAGTTATTTTTTCGATTAATATATTTTGGAAACTCTTCTGAGTTGTAACCTTCTTTAGATGCTACAAAATAATAAAAACCTAAGTCAACGTTCTTTTTTCTAATCCCATTATTGTTTGTCGTCAGTTCTTGAGCGATTACTCCATTTTTAATCATTAAAACAGTGGCTTTTTCGATGGGCGCTCTAGTTTGCCTATCAATTACTTTTACTTGAAAATCAAAGGCAATCTCATTATTAATGTTCTCCTGAGAAAAACTTGGGCAGGCAATACTTGAAGAAGGAATTTCTTCTGCATAGCCTGTTATTTTTATCGATTTTGGTTCCTCGTAGCAGCTAAAGTGAATCGGTATTTCCTCTGTAAAATTTCCTTTTTTAGTTGGAGTAAATTGTATTCTGACATACACAATGCTATCTGGTAATATTGTTTTACTAGAGTAGTGTATTTGAAAACGTTTGTCTACATCTGATCGAAAAATAAATACTTTTTTGTCACTTGTGTTTTTTACAGGAACATCGACGTACTGGTTGCTGGAGCTAATTAAACCATAATCATAAGGTTGTTTTAAAAACTGAATTTGACTAATGATAGACTGCTGAATAAGAACAGTTGCAAATAGTATGGAAATGAAGTACTTCAAAAAGTGATTGTTTTAGTCTTGAGAAAGTCTTTACGTTAGAATTAAAAAAAGGTTCGTTCTAGTACACAATCAATTGGGGAATACTATTTTTAAGTACTATAATTAGTGGCATAATTGCTGTTATATTTGAATTTTAATTTATGATTTTAGCCATGAGGTTTATACTTTTAACCAGTTTCTTTTTTATTGTTTTTAGCGCCTTTTCTCAAGAGGGTTCTGTAGTTTTCGATCGTGTTTTACATGATTTTAAATTAATAGAAGAGGAGAGAGGGGTTGTGATTACAGAGTTTTTTTTTACTAATAACTCGAAAGATAAATACAGTGTCGTAGGAACAAAAAGTTCTTGTGCATGTGCTACAATGGGAGTTTCTAATAAGGCATTTGGTAGAGGAGATACTTTGTCATTGATGGTTGCATACGATCCTACAGGATTGCCAGGAAAGTTTAATAAATCGATAGAAGTTTCTTTTAAAAGTAATAAAGGAGAAGAAATTAAAAGGTACCTAAGTATTAAGGGGATTACTGTTTCCTTATCAGCTAAAGAAAGTTTAATCAAGAAAGACTCGTTACAAAAGGAGAAAAATGTAACTTATTATTACACGCAAGCTGAAGTTGATAAAAAAATTAATGATAAGTCAGAAGATTATAAGTTGTTTTTAAAGCGTTCGATAAAAGTAGCTTTGATGCATAAAAATGTTAAGTTATTAATCACAATTTATCACCCAGAACCTGATTTTGAATTTGAAAAGCTGTTGAGAAATGCTTACGAGACACTTAAAAATGACTTAATGGAGGAAGGTTTACCTGAACAAAGTGTAATCTTCTTAGACCCTAAAGTCGAATTATCTTCTCAAGAAAAATATTTACAAATATCAATCATCAATGAAGATTCTTATTTAACTCCAAACGTTAATGAAGATGTACTGGCAGAGTTACCTATTTCAGTTAACGGAAAAATAGAGAAAATTCAAATTAATAGTGCTCAGCAGGTAGCGTTACCTGTTTACTTTCAGTATTTTAGAAACGGATTAAGAGATATAGATACAACAAACGTGAATTTTATTACCTTTTTAACAGAATTAACTGAACAGATAAAAGGGAAAGAAGAGTTAGTAGAGTTAAAAGTAATTAGTAGTGCTTCTAAATGGGTCTATGCATCCGATGATTTTGACAATGGATACATTGCTAACTTAAGAGGGAATAATTCTTTAGAAACATTAATTAATCAGTTAAATGCGAAAAAGATAAACACTTCCAAAACAACTTCAGAGCTTCAAGTTAAAGTGATTGGGCCTGCAATGAATAAGCGAAATTATGTCTCTTTCTTTTATCGACAATATCAATACTTGAAAATTATACCGGTTTACAAGGTAGAAGCTAAAGAAATAAGAGGAGCATTGGGGTTTGTTAATTATTATAATGAAAGTAAGGAAGCCTTGGATCCAAGGCAAAAACAGTTTTATTCCTTTGTGGACCAATTAGCCTACTTGATAAAGAATGAGGGCTCTGTAAAAATAAGACTAGAGGGCTCTTCTAGTAAAACAGGTAACTCTCCAATGGATACAAAAGAGAAGTTAGCGTATACAAGAATAGAAGATTTAAAAGACAATTTAGAGCGCGAGTTATATAAAAGAGGACTTAGTCCTCAACGGTTAATTATTGCAGAAGAGTTAACCTTAGTTCAAGGTCCTGAACCCAAAAAGGGTACGCCAGAAGAATATAGAAAAGCGCAATATGTTAAAGCAATTATCGTAGATTAATAAAAAAGTTTTAATTTTAGGAAATCAAGCTTCTTTAAACAAAAATTATGGAAAAAATATTAGTAATAGACGACGAAAGGCCAATTAGAAGTACACTAAAAGAAATTTTAGAGTTTGAAAATTTCAAAGTAGATACTGCAGAAGATGGTAAGCAAGGTCTTGAAATGATTCTAGCTAATAAATATGACTTAATTTTAAGTGACATAAAAATGCCAAAAATGGATGGTATGGAATTGTTAGATGCTTTAATAGAGAAAGGTATTGAAACTCCATTGGTAATGATTAGTGGACATGGCAATGTAGAGACTGCAGTTGAAGCAATTAAAAAGGGAGCTTATGATTTTATTCAAAAACCATTGGACTTAAACAGAACGTTGGTTACCTTAAGAAATGCGTTAGATAGGAAAGAAATAGTAAAAGAAGTAAAGAAATTAAAACGTAAAGTAAGCAAAGGAAAGATAACTGAGATTATAGGTGAATCTGCGCCAGTTTTACACATCAAAGAAATGATTAATAAAGTAGCAGAAACCGATGCACGTGTTTTTGTTACAGGGGGTAATGGTGCCGGTAAAGAGCTAGTTGCTCGTCAATTACACGAAAAGAGTCCTCGTTCTAAAATGCCTTTTATAGAAGTCAATTGTGCTGCAATACCTTCAGAATTAATCGAAAGCGAATTGTTTGGGCATGAAAAAGGAGCATTTACTTCTGCCCATAAACAATACAAAGGGAAATTTGAATCAGCAGATGGAGGAACTTTATTTTTGGACGAAATAGGAGATATGAGTTTATCTGCTCAGGCTAAAGTTTTGAGAGCTTTACAAGAACATAAGATCACAAGAGTTGGTGGGGATAAGGAAATAAAAGTAAATGTTAGAGTTTTAGCAGCTACCAATAAAAACATTAAAAAAGAAATAGAAGAAGGTAATTTTAGGGAGGATTTATACCATCGTTTAAATGTAATACCAATTCATGTCCCCTCATTAAACGAAAGAAGAGACGATATTCCTTTGCTAGTTCACCATTTTTTAGGAATTATATGTGAAGATTTAGGAGTAGCTCTTAAAGAAGTTTCTGAAGATGGAATAGTCGCTTTACAAAATGTAAACTGGACAGGAAACATTAGGGAACTTAGAAACATTATAGAACGTTTAGTCATTCTTGGAAATGCTGTTATTACCAAAGAAGATGTCAATAAATATGCTAACCCTTAATTAGATAATTTCTATCGTATCGTCAAAGAATTTAACAACGTCTCCTTTTCGTAGTTTTTTTCGAACTTGTGTTTCTACTTCATTGTTGACAATAGCTTCACCGTTTTTAATTAGAAACTTAGCTTCGCCACCTGTTCCAACAAGGTTTTCGATTTTCAATAGTTTATTTAATTCGATGTATTCTTGATCTTTTAGCTCAAAAGTTGTCATAAGGTGTTGGTTTTTTGTACAAAAGTAGCATAATAAGTTATTAATGTTTCTCGTTCTTATATCTTTGTTTTAGATGGCCAAAAAAGTAATAGTTTCTGTCACCAACGATTTATTATTCGATCAGCGAGTAGATAAAATGTGCCATACATTAAAAGAGATGGGGTTGGAAGTGAAGTTAATCGGTCGTTTTTTGCCAGAAAGTAAACCTATAGAGAGAGACTATAAGACAAAAAGAATAAAACTACTGTTTACAAAAGGAGCCTTGTTTTATGCTTTTTTTAATTTGCGGTTGTTTTTCGTATTGCTTTTTTCTAAAGTAGATATTTATCACTCCAATGATTTAGATACTTTGTTAGCGAATTACCTAGCGGCTAGAATTAGAGGAAAAGAATTAGTTTATGATAGCCACGAATATTTTTTAGGTGTTCCAGAAATACAAGGAAGACCCGCAAAAAAAGTTTGGACAGCAATAGAACGTTTAATTTTCCCTAAGTTAAAAACCATTATTACTGTTAATGAATCCATCGCTAACTTATATGAGAAAGATTATGGTAAAAAGTTAGTTGTGGTAAGAAATCTTCCCTTAAGTCAAGAAATTAAAAAAGTTAAAACAAAAGAAGATCTAGGAGTGCCTTTAGATAAGAGCATTGTAATTCTTCAAGGAGCTGGTATAAATATAGATCGAGGAGCTGAAGAGTTATTAGAGGCAATAGCTTTATCTAATGATTATGTATTATATCTTGTTGGAACAGGGGATGTTATTGAGAAATTAAAAGAAAGAGCATTACTTAATGACCTAATTGACAAAGTAGTTTTTGTTGGACGTTTACCTTATCAAGAAATGATGCAGTATACTTTAAATGCAGACGTTGGAGTGACGCTAGATAAAGATACGAACATAAACTACCGCTTTAGTTTACCCAATAAAATATTCGATTATATGAAAGCAGGAATACCTGTTTTAGCAAGTGACTTAAAAGAAGTAGCCAATATAGTTAATGGCTATCAAGTCGGTTTGGTGATAGAAAATCACGAACCTCAAACAATTCTATCTGGTTTAGATACCATTCTGAGTAATAAAGCGACCATAGAAACGTTTTCAAAAAATGGATTAAAAGGAGTAAAGAAATTAAACTGGGAACAAGAAGTAGCTCCTGTAAAAGGAATTTATTCTACTTTTATTCAATAAGTAAGGATCATGTACGAAAAGGCAAAAAAAATAGCAAAAAAAATAATTCCTCAGCAGTTTATAAAAAAACATGAAGAGAAATTAAGAAGTCTTGTTGCTTTAACATATAAAGGAGACAACGTCACTTGCAACGTTTGTGATAATAAATTTTCTAAATTCATACAATTAGCCAACAACGAATTATTGTGCCCAAATTGTGGATGTCTTCCACGTACTCGTCGTTTATTGACTTTAATAGAGAATGAAGGTACATTAGCCACTAAAAAGGTCTTGCATTTTTCTCCACCCAAAGGTTTTAAAACTAAATTAAAGCAATTAGATTTAGGAGCATATATTACAACCGATTATGAAGGCGAGTTTGATGCCGATAAACTATTGAATATTGAAGCAATTGAAGAACCCGATAATCAATATGATATTATCATTTGCTACCATGTTTTAGAGCATATTATCAAAGATGAACAAGCAATGAGTGAGTTATATCGAATTCTAAAACCAGGAGGAGTTTGCTTTATTCAAACTCCTTTTAAGGAGGGCGAAATTTACGAGGACTATTCAGTTACAAGTAAAGAAGAGCGATTAAAACATTTTGGACAAGACGATCATGTAAGAATTTACTCTGTAGCAGGGTTAAAAGAAAGGCTAGCAAACAAAGGTTTTGAAGTTGAGGTACTTAATTTTGGAAAAGAAAAAGAGAACAGGAATGGGTTTTCCGAAAACGAAACGGTATTAAGAACGGTAAAAAGAATTTAGCTTTATTTAATGATTTCTATTTGCGTTCCCATATATAATTTTGATGTTACTAATTTAGTAACAGAGCTTTCCAAGCAAATTAAATCATGTACAATCCCTATAGAGTTAATCTTAATAGATGATTGTTCTAATCATGAGTATAAAGCATTAAATAAAAAAGCTTGCAAAGGCCTGGGCCATCGGATTGTTAATTTAACTGAGAATATTGGCCGTGCAAGAATCAGAAATTTATTTTTAGAATATGTTTCTTTTGATTGGTTATTGTTTCTAGATTGTGACTCTTTAATTATTTCAGATCAATTTTTACAAAAGTATATTTCTACATCTATTGAGACAAAGGCTAATGTCATTTGTGGGGGGCGTATCTATGAGCGAACCCATCCAAATAAAAATCAAATGCTAAGTTGGAAGTATGGGATTAAGAGAGAAAGCAAGCCAGTAAAAGAGAGACAAAAAAATCCTTACAGCTCTTTTATGACTAATAACTTTTTAGTTTCTAGGTATACTTTGAAGCAAATTTCTTTTGATGAAAGATTATCAAAATATGGTCATGAAGATACCTTATTTGGTTATTCTTTAAAACAAGAAAAAATAGCAATAGTACATATCAATAATCCGGTATTAAATGGAGACATAGAAAATAATACGATTTATTTAAAAAAAACAAGATTAGCGATAGACAATTTAGTCTCAATACTTTCTAGTATAGAAGATAAGAAAGGGTTTATAAATGAAGTTACTTTGCTGGGTTTTTATCAAAAAACAAAGGAGAAAAGACTGCTAGGAATGGTTTTGTTTTTATCCCCAATTATAAATACTACTTTCTTCTTCTTTTTGAAGTTAGGGTGGGTAAATTTATTGTTATTTAATTACTATAAACTAAGCTATTTAGCAAAATTACTGAACAAAAAAAAGAGCTAATTCACACGAATTAGCTCTTTTAATATTATAATTAAGTTCTATTATTTAATATAAACTTTCTTTGTTACAACTGCATTTCCTTTAGTTATTTGAACTAAGTAAATACCGTTATTTACATTGTTTAAATTAATAGAAGCGTTGTTAGCTACTCTAGTGTTAGAAATTGACTTTCCTAACAAGTCAACGACAGAAACATTGTAATTCCCTGATATTCCATTCACATTTAACTCATTGTTACCGTAAAAAACATTAGCGTTTGCTAGTTCTTGTTCAGATATTGTAGAAAAACCATTACCTTCATCACCAGCTCTAATTACAGCACCTGCAGTACTTTCGTAAGCAAAGTCTTTAATAATAACATTAGCACACTGATCAGCAACACTTACTCTTATCCACCCATAATGAGTTGTTGGTTGAGAAGTTCCAATTTCAAACTTTACAGCTATATACTTGTCTGTGGTATTTGAAAAATTACCACCATTAAAAGGACCAAAAGGAGTAGCAGCATAAAGCCCTAGCCCTGCGCCTGGAAAAATGTTAGCTGGATTACTACTCATGAAGTTAGAAGCACTGTTAATATTGGTGCCTGCTTCAATCTTAGTAACAGCTAAATAAGAATCTCCAGCAGGAGTTGATTCCTGAGTTCCCTCAATCATGTTATTTCCCCACAACTCAAGACCTAGACCTTGTAGGTTTAAGTTTTGACCTCCTTGAACTATAGTAGTATCTAATGCAAAAACAGTAAAGTCAATATTATTATCAGCATCTAAATCTATGTCTAATGATTCTCTTCCTACAGCAGGTGTAAGCGTAACATCATTAATGTCAGTATAGATAATTTGTGCAAATGAACTTAGACTAAGTCCTAATGCAAAAATAGAAAGTAAGTTTTTTTTCATAGTTTAATATTTTAAGTTATTAATTAGGTAACCTAATTTAATTTAAAAGGTTGCTTTTATCTAGGCAATAATTAAACCAAATATAAGATTTTTTTATGTTATTTTTTCGTTCTTTACCCAATAATATTTTAATACTTGCGTTAATGTTCGCGAATTGGTATCTTGTTTTTTAAATTCATGGAGAAGTTTAAAGTTTTATTTATTGTTTTTTTTATTGTAATTCTTTCAATTTTTCTCTCAAATTGTAAGAAAGACAAACTGAATTTGTCTAGTGCTACAAAAGTTCAGTTTTCTCAAGATACGCTACTTTTCGATACCTTGTTTACAACAATAGGATCAACGACAAAACGTTTTAAAATATACAATACACTTAACCAAAAAATAAACATTACTAATATTTGGCTAGAACAAGGAACTCTATCTATGTTTAGAATTAATGTAGATGGTTTTTCTGGAGTTAATTTTGAAAACATTGAGATTCCAGCAAAAGACAGTTTATTTGTCTTTGTTGAAGTGACTATAGATCCGAATAATGCTACAATTCCTCTAGTTGTAGAAGATAAAGTGAAGTTTCTTACTAACGGAAACCAACAGCAGGTTGTTTTGAATGCTTGGGGACAAGACGCCTACTTTCATGTGAGTGAAATTATAACTAGCTCAACGACTTGGTTAAATGATAAGCCACATGTCATTTATAATTTTTGCGCTGTAGATTCAAATGTTACATTAAACATTCCTGGAGGAACAAATGTATACGGACATAATGAAGCAACATTGTTAGTTTATAAAGGAGTTCTAAATTGTAATGGAGTCTTAGGTAACCCTGTTACTTTTCAGCAAGACCGTGTTGAGGATTTTATATTGTCACCTTCTGATAGTGTTGCAGGGCAATGGAGAGGGATTCGATTTTTTGAACCATTAACCAGCCAATTAGATTATGTTGAAGTTAAAAATGCATTAATAGGAATACAAATAGATACATTAAAAATAGGAAACTACGTTAATTTAAATGCTGTTAAAATTCTAAACTGTTCCTATGCTGGTTTACTAACTCAAGGAGGAAATGTTAAATCAGTTAACTCTTTATTCGGTAGCGCTGGGTTATACAGCGCTTTGATTTCTATTGGAGGGGATGTTTCTTTTGACCATTGTACTTTTGGAAACTATTATGAAGGTCAAAGAAATTCAGCGCTCTTTACTTTCAAAAACTATTATGAAGACGCTTCATCAACTATAAACTACAGACCATTTATTAATGCTAGTTTTACGAACTCTATTTTTTATGGAACAAACGATAATGAGGTTTTGTTAGATACACTTTCTAGCACAATAAATGGAGTTGTTGCTCCGGCAATTACAATGAGTAATTGTTTAATAAAGTCTGAAGATGGTGCTGCTAATAGTTTTGTTTATACTGATTGCTATGCTAATAATGACCCTAGTTTCGAAAATCCAACATCATGGGACTTTAGATTAACTAGTAACTCATTCGCTAAAGAGAAGGCTAATAATTCATCTGTGTCAATAGACATTGAAGGAAATGGTAGAGGAGTTCCTGCAAGTATAGGTTGTTACGAGTAATTAAGTGTTTACTTATTGTTTAGGAAGCTTAATGTAAAAAGTAGTTCCAACCCCAAAACTTGTTTTAAAATCTATCTCTCCGTTATGCGTTTCTATAATTTTTTTAACCATAGCTAACCCTAATCCAGTTCCATTAGACTTTGTTGTAAAATTTGGAACAAATATTTTCTCTATTAAGTCATCAGAAATACCAGATCCATTGTCTTTAATTTCTATTAAAAAAAAGTGTTCTTCTTCCTCTATGCTTACCGATATGATCCCGTTTTTATCATCTGGAATTGACTGAATTGCATTTTTTATGACGTTATTAAAAACTCTAGTTAATTGTTCCGAATCTCCATTTATGCTCGCAGTTGCTATATTAGAATTGAAATTTAATGTAATGTCCTTTGTTTCTTTAAATAACTCAATAGTACTTTTAAGAGTGGTCATTAAGTCAGTCGTTTTCATCTTTGCTTTTGGCATTTTAGCAAAGTTTGAAAACTCATTAGCAATAGAAGTTAACGTATCTATTTGTTGAATCATTTTAGACGAAAATCGACTTAGTTTTTCTTCATAGTTAGGGTCATTGGCTTTTAAGGCTCTGGCTAAATGTTGTACACTTAGCTTCATTGGAGTTAGCGGGTTTTTTATTTCATGTGCTACTTGTTTAGCCATTTCTCTCCAGGCTAATTCACGTTCATTTTTAGCCAACTTTTGGGCACTTATTTCTAGTTCTTTAATCATACTATTGTATTCATGAACAAGCATACCAATTTCGTCATTCGCTTTCCATTCTAACGGAGCATTTTTCTGAGTTATGTTTACTGCTTTCATTTTATCGGCAATCGTAACCATTGATTTAGTGATGTAGTTCGACAATAAAAAAGCAATAAAACTTGCGCCAATTAATAAGAAAACATAAATTTTTAACAAGGTATTTAAAAAAGGACCAATATCATCTTTTACTGGCATATTCTCCTTGTTGTAGGGAATGTTAGCAATGGCAATTTGTTTTCCTTCTCTGTCAAAAATATATGCATAAGCTGAAATAGAGTTTTCTCCTTCTTCAAATACTTTACGTTCTTTAGATCCTTTTATTTCATTAAGAATCTTGTTGTTTATTTTTTTTTCAAAAAATTCAGGGTCATCATAATTAAAATTACTAGACATGAGGATTTCTCCCTTAGTATTAAAAATATTTAGCACTACTTTGTTGACATCTGCCAAAAATTTAATCTCTTTCTCAAACTCTAGACTAACCACATCTGTATTTTCATCCACATGGAAATCTTCAAAAAAATACTGAAGAGACTCGATGATCGTATTCTCTTTTCGTTCCAGTCTAGCAAGGTGATACTCTTCATTTTCATTACTAAAAAAATAGAATGTTGTTCCTCCAATTACAATTAAGGAGATTAAGATTAATGCCAACATAGACATGTATATTCTAAATCGTAAATTGGGAGTAAACTTCAACATTTTTTAATCTTTTTGAGTATCAAAACTATCTCTTAATCCATTACCTAACAACATAAAAGCAAACACTAGAAAAATAATACAAAAGCCTGGTATTAAAGCTAAGTATGCTTTGTCAGGGTGTGTAATAAAACTTTTATGTTGCTCTATCATTGTTCCCCATGATACCATTGGAATTTGCACTCCTATTCCTAAAAAACTAAGGCCAGCTTCTATAAGAATAGCAGCAGCAAAGTTTGCTGCAGAAATCACAATAATCGAACCAATTATATTGGGGAAAATATGCCTTGAAATGATTCTGAAATTAGAAAAACCTAATGCCTTTCCAGCCTCGATATACTCTAGCTCTCTAATGCTTAATATTTGACCTCTAACGACTCTTGCTAACTCTACCCACATTGTAAGACCTACTGCAAAAAAAACGGTAGTAAAACCTTTTCCTAATAATAAAGTGACAGAGATAATTAATAATAACGTAGGGATAGACCAAACAATATTTATAAACCACATAATGATATCGTCTACCCAGCCTCTGTAATAACCTGCAATAGCGCCTAATAGCACTCCAATAACTAAGGAAATTAAAACTGAAATTAGTCCAACAGAAAGAGAAACAATTGTTCCTGCCATTATTCGACTTAACAAATCTCTCCCTTGGACATCGGTACCTAGCCAAAACGTTGTAAAGACTATGTTTTCTTTTTCGATGAGGTTCTGCAGTTCTTTTTTATTGATTTCTATTTCGATCCCTTCATTTTTTAAACTAGAATACCTGATTATCTGATCTGAAGGGCTTATTTGTTGATTTTTCTGTTTTTTAATTGAAAAGTAAACATCAGCTAATTTAAATCTTTTTTGTTCACTGTTATTGTCAGGAGAATAGGTGTTTGTAACAATTTCATCGCTTTCAAAATGATAATCGGTAATTGGGATTGACCGGTGAGTTGGTTCTTGACCTCCAAAAAAAAGCATATCTAAAAAAGAGGCTTCCTCTACTTTTTTATTCTTTCTAACCTTTAAAAACTGAACTGTTGTTCCTGTTTTTAATTTCATAAGAGAACTTACATTATCGTATGCATAAGGAGAAGGGTCGGGCCTAATGTTTCCCCCTAAGATAGAAACAAAAACGCCTAAAAGAATCACAAATAGTCCCAGCATAGCTGGTTTGTTCTTTTTTAGCTTACCCCAAGATTGAGTATATATTGATCCTTTATTACTTTTTTCCATTTTCACTAATCACTCGTCCTTTCCATTTTACAGAAAGGAAAAAAGATAATACGAATATAATCAATAAATGAATAGGGTAGAGCAAGTAGATGAATGGAGCCAATAAGATTAATTTTTTTTGGTTATATTTTTTAGCAATTTCGATTAGAAAAATTAAATCAATACTAAACTTTAATGACACATAAAAGAGACTGAATTTATCACCCAAGCCTAAAGTAAATAAGTTTATTAATAATAAAATGTTTGTTTCAAATACAAGAACTGACAAGTAAAGGTTCTTTTTATTATTAAGCGTTTTATTTTTAGAACTCCACCTTAGTGCTTGATATATAACTTGTTGATAGGAGTCAGGACCTTTAGTGTAAACTAATGCATCTATAGACTTTAGATAACTTACTTTTTTGTTTGTAGCTAAAACTTTCTCTAAAAAGAATAGGTCATCACCAGAAGAAAGGTGCAAGTTACCTTCATAAGGTTTTATTTCTATAAATAGTTTTTTACTAAAACCTAGGTTTGCTCCACTACAGATTATGGGCTTTTTTAAGCTTGCACTCCCTATAGTAATACCAGAAAGCATTAACGCTTCCAAACTATGAAGTTGATTTAAAATCTTAGGCGAACTGCTATTGATCACTGGACCTATAATAAAATCCCCTCCATTTTGAAAAGATTTCGCATACTCTAACAACCAATTTTTAGAAGGGATAGAATCGGCATCAGTTGTTACTATTAATTCATTTTTAGCATTGTTAACTGCTGTTTTAATGGCTTGTTTTTTTCCTGATTTTGCTTCAGGCTGTTTAATTATTTTATAAATTAATTTTGTTTTTTTTAGTTCAGAGGAAAGTAGCTCGTAGCCATTGTCACTTGAATGATCATCTACAAAGATAAACTCAACTATATTTAAGTTGTAATTAAGGTCTACAAATGATTTAACTAAGTTAACAATGTTTTTTTCTTCATTTCTAAAAGGAATAATAACTGAGATTAAAATTGGTTTAAAAAAAGGCCTTTTTTTTCTTTTTTTCTTTAAAACAAAGCCATAAAGTAAAATACTAAAGACAATACTGTAGATAACAATAAAACAAAAGCTTATAATTTCTAAAACAATCATTTTAAAAAGAGGGACTTGAAATGGTTCTATAGTTTTTTACTGCTATGTTTCGATCCTTAGGGTATTTTATAGTAAAAGAAAGCTTGATTTTTTTAATCTCATTAGGCTTTAAATTAATATCCCATACTAACTCCCCAGTTACTTCATCGTATTTAGCCATAGATGTTTCGTTAACAGTTATAGTAATGTCACTATTTTGAGAAATAGGAATTTGATCATAAACATTTATGTTAGAAGCTACAGACTGATTATTTTTAAGGGTTATTTCATAAGAATAAGTATCTTTCTTGTTGTTTCCTAAAATTGTTTTTTCACTCATTTCCTCACTATTTTTACGTTCAATAGTTATTTTATTATCCCTACCAAATGAAAGGTTTAAAGTATCTTCGACGGACTGTGTTTCTAGATAAGATTGACCAACATAAGTGTCAGAAAAATAAATGTTTGCTGGTCCAGGAATTAAGTTTAACTTTTCCCAACCTACAATGCTTGCTAACAAGAAAGCATCTTTATCTAACTTAGGAACAGCTTTGTGAGAGAATAATGCATTTAGGTTATGTTTAGCAATCTCTACTAAGTAGGGTTTAGAATCACTTGGAATGCTATACTTTTTTTCAATTTCAAATTCAGCACTTATTTGTGGTACTTGAATCGTTTTAAAGCTAACTAAAGCTTTCTTTTGTTGTTGGCTTATTTGAAAGTTATCTTTTTCAAAATCTAATACATCTAATTGCTGGTTCATTTGAGGAGCAGAAGTATTTTGATAATATTGTTTATATGCTCTGTTTTGTGGAACTAGGTATGAAGACTTAGATTTACCTCCTTTTTTAAAATTATTTGAATTAGAAATGATCCATGGGTTTAAAGTAGGAGCAGAAGCTGTTTTATCTGGGTTGGCAGAAGAAAGTGTTATTTTTATGTTTCTCCAATCATTTCCTGTATTGTTGTATACTTTAGCTTTATATTTTAATGTAATGCTATTAGTTAGTTCAGAAGCTAATAAATCATAGTTAGCTTGCCATCCACAATTAGAAACAATATACTTTATATTAGTAACTGTGCTGGTTGCTTCCATTACGTCAATTATTACTATAATTTGATTGTTGTGAGCAGAAGATAGACTCCTTATTTCTTGCATTTGATATTTGTAGTTAGGGATTTGTTTGTTTATTTTATTAATTTCATTATTGTAACCTGTTATTTTCTTATTCACGTCTATCATTCTCTTTCTGTAGAAATCTGCCATGCTCTTTAGTTCCTCTACTGACAAGTTTGATTGACTTCCTTTAATGTTCTTATTGTTTTCTAATAAATCTTTTTCAGACGCATAAGCACTCTTTTCGTCTTGTAATAACTTTAACCTTTTTTCTAATAATGTCAGAGAGTCTTTTAGTCTTTTAATTTTTCCATCTTCATTAAGAGGAGTCAAGTAATCCATTTCTGTATTTACAGAGACCAATTCATAGGGAGTGTTTGCATTAAATTGTATACTTTTCTGGTCAACAACAGCACTGATTCCTTTGTAGATTAGTTTGTTTCTGCCTTTCTTAAGGTTTACTGTTGCTTCTCTATTGGCTTCTCCCCCAGTTAGAAATAAGGTAAGTGAGTTAATCTCACTATTAATTTTTATTTTATTAATATCGTTTCCTAATAGAGTAAAGACATTTATTAGCAATGCTGTTAGAACGTAGTATTTAGTCATAATTTTTATTTTAGTTATCCTATTCTTAGTCTTGAACAACTGATCGTAGTCTTTTGTTATGGTTATCTATTACACTTGTGTTTTGTTCTTGTTCATATTTAATAAAAAATAACTACCAATTAAAGAGGGGATAGCAATATTTACTACCCAAATACTTAATGAGGCTAACAATGCAATTTCTGGATATTTATATCCACTTAGCAAAATAATACTCATGTATTCTCTAGTGCCTAAATTTCCCATGAATGGTGAAGGAATTAGAGTGGTAAATAAATAGAGTAAGCCAGAAAAAATTAAGGTTTCCAATATTGAAATTGACAAACCAAATGCATTTAATAAAAGGTAGAACTGAAGAATAAAGATAAGATATCTTGCATAGCCATACAATAGGATAATAATTGATTCCTTTTTATTAAAGTTTTGCAGATAATTTATAGAATCTTTATGTTTTCTTATCCATTTGATTTTATAAATTAATTTTAAATAATATTTAGGATTAAAGTAGAGGTAAATAAAAAAAGATAACAATAATCCAGTGAATATTAATATTATATTATGGTTTATGAGTGGTAGTTTAATTGCTGTTTTTACATTCAAGATTAAGATACTACTTAATAATGCAAAAGTAAGAGTCGTAATTAGTTGAGCAAAGTTCCCTAATAATGTTGATGAGGTGATTAACGTTTTCTTTACTTTTTTGAAGTAGAGAAAACGTCCAATAAAATTCCCAATTCTATCTGGAGTAAACAAACTAGTAGCATTTCCTATGTAGACTGCTTTTACTGAATCTTTAAGGGTTATTTCTAACTCTTTTTTTAAGATGTATCTAAACTTTATAGCTTCTATTGTCCAATTTATAAATTGTAGAATAATTACTATACTTATCAATAAGTAAGAGCTTACTTCTAGGTTTTCTACTATACTTTTAAAGTTATTTAAATTTTCTTCGGAATTAATCGTATAATAGATAAAGTTAAGGACTATAAAGCCATAAATTATTTTAAGTAAATAGCTTATATATTTATTTAATTTCATTCTTAAACTGCCTTCTAACTTTTTAAAATGTATTACTTTAGTAAAGTAACTATAAATTCTTTGATTGTTGTCTAAAGTTGATAAAATAATACTTGGTCTTGACCCTGGAACAAATGTAATGGGCTATGGCTTGATTCAGATAAAAGGTTCAAAGCTTAGTGTCATCAGTACTGGTGTTATTCATCTTCAAAAGTTAGAAAATCACGAATTAAAATTAAAAAGAATTTTTGAAAAAGTTCGTTTTTTAGTAGATGAATATTTACCTGATGAAGTTGCAATAGAGGCTCCATTTTTTGGAAAAAATGTTCAATCAATGCTTAAACTTGGTAGAGCTCAAGGTGTTGCAATGGCCGCAGTACTTATGAGAGATTTGCCAATTACAGAATATGCTCCTCGTAAGATAAAACAAGCGGTCACGGGAAGTGGAAATGCTAGTAAGGAACAAGTTGCTCATATGCTAAAAACAATTTTAAACTTTAAAGAGATTCCAAAGTACTTGGATGCTACTGATGGTTTAGCCGCTGCCGTTTGTCATTATTACCAAACGAATAGGATGGAAGGTGGTTCAGATAAGTCTTATTCTAGTTGGGAGTCATTTGTAAAGAAAAATCCAAAGCGTACTAAATAACTTTTGCGCTAATTTTTTTCGCAATGGATTCAAATTCTTCAGTAGTTAGTTCTAATTTTTTTTTAGAGAAGTTCATATCATCTAATCCTCTTATTGGGATCAAGTGTATGTGTGCATGAGGAACTTCTAACCCTATTACTGTTAGACCTATTCTTTCACATTC
Organism: Flavobacteriales bacterium; assembly: GCA_024635865.1. Classification (GTDB taxonomy): domain Bacteria; phylum Bacteroidota; class Bacteroidia; order Flavobacteriales_D; family Parvicellaceae; genus S010-51. The sequence goes on along the minus strand of JAGXIB010000094.1, from coordinate 6,495 downwards.
AATTGTTTCTTCAATAGCTTTTGCTATTTTTTTTGAAAAGGTAATTAACTCTTTTAATTGGTTATCATCTAAATCAAAGATATAATCTGTTTGGACTTTTGGTACAACAAGTGTATGCCCCTGTTGTAATGGGTTTATATCTAAAAAGGCATAACAATATTCGTTTTCAGCAATTTTATAACTAGGTATTTCCCCTTTTATTATTTTTGAGAATAGAGTTGACATTATCTGGTGATGTCTATAATTTCGAATTCTATAGTTCCTCCTGGTGTTTTGATTTCTGCAATATCACCAAGTGACTTTCCCATTAATCCTTTTCCTATAGGAGAGTTAATAGAGATTCTTTTTAGCTTTAAATCCGCTTCTTGTTCTGCTACTAATGTATAGGTTAATTCCATTCCATTTTTCACATTCCTAATCGTAACTATAGATAATATTAGTGCTCTTGATTTATCAATTTTAGAGTCATCTATTACTCTTGCATTTGCAAGTTGATTTTTTAATTTAGATAACCTTGTTTCCATTAGCCCTTGTTCTTCTTTTGAAGCATGGTATTCAGCATTTTCAGATAAGTCACCTTTGTCTATTGCTTCTCCAATATCTTTTGATATCCTTGGGCGTTCTACTCGTTCTAAAAAATTAACTTCATCTTTTAGTTTTTGTAGACCTTCTTCAGTAAAATAATCAATTTTTGACATAATTTATTTTATTGGTAATGTGCTAAAACTAGAAAGAGAATCTGTATTTCTACAGACTCTCTTTAAATGCTTTATATGTGTTTTTGATATTTATTTAATATTTATTCTAGCTCCTATGGTATGAACTCCTCCAAAAACTGACGCCCTATAGGCATAGTCTATACCTATCGGTGATTTCGATTTTCCTACGGGAAAGTCTACAGAAATTCCTGCAGTTAGACCTGTTAAAGCAGATGTTCTAAGTTCCTTATCGAATATTGCTTTTTCAAAAACATATCCAGTACTCATCGTAAATATTGCTTTACTACTCGATAATGTGTAGTTTGCACCGGCTCTAAATTGATCTTTTGTAAATGAGTTTGAGGTAAAAGCACCTGCTATTGTAAGTGTATTGTTCTCATTAAACAAGAAATCGTAAGATGCACCTATACTTAGTAAAGATGGTAATTCAAAATCACTTACTCTCTGCACCATTGCTATAGTGTTTCCAGTACTTGTATTTAAGATATCTAAGCTTAAACCATCTCCAGAAAAAGACATTGGTGCTCCAACATTCTTTAAGCTTATTGCAAACTTAATGTTATCATTTTCACCAGTGATGTATCTAACTCCAGCATCAAATGCAACACCAGAAGCTTTTATGTTACTTATTGCTTGATTTACTAGCTTAACATTTAAACCTCCAGATATTGAACTAGAAAATTGTTTAGAGTATGCCAAATTAATATTACTATATCTTGGATTAAATGTACCAATACCACCTTCAGGTAATTCTGTTGTTGTAATAGGAATTTCACCAAAATTCATACTCATAAAAGAGATTCCTAAAACAGATGTTTCACCAATTCTCTGAGCCAAACCGAAATTATTTACAGAGATATCTGCTAATTTACTAAGCCAATTCGTATTGGTAAACATTATTTCGGTTTTATCTGCATAAGATAACCCTGCAACATTTACAAACATTGCTTCTAAACCCGTTACAGAAGATACTCCAGCGTCAGCCCAAGCAGAACTTCTTGCCCATGGATTTATTAACAGTTCGGATGCGCCAGCAGAACCAGCTCTATCTTCATTTCCTCCAAAAGAAACGGATGATATTGCTAATGCACTTCCAAGCAAAATACTTTTAGATATATAGTGATATAAATTCATTTTCTTTTTTTTTAATTAGTATACTTTGATCTTAGAAGTTTTTCAAATCTGGAGGTCTTATCACACCAAACCATTTTAAAATTCTTTCTCTATCTATACTAGGCACATCTACATGTATTAAGTATAAACCTCCTGCAATTGGTATCCCTGCACCGTTTGTTAAGTCCCAGTCAATTGATGTAACTCTACTATCATCTTTTGTAAAGGTTCTAACTAAAGTTCCTGATACAGTGTAGATTTTTATAGTACATTCATCTGGTAGGTTAACTATTTTAATTCTATTGTCTAACCTATTCGTCTCATAATTAGAATAAGCATAATATGGATTAGGTACAACATTAATTAAATTCATGATGCTGTCTTTAATACTATCGGTTACATCTGCTTGAGTTTGAGTAGCGATATCGTCCATGTCAAAAGAGTATTTGTTATACCACCCATTTGTTGATGTTCCAGGACCGTCATTTACATATTGTCCACTTTCAGCATGTTGCTCATAATCGTTTGCAACTCTTATACGTATTTTAACATCTGATTCTATATAGGAATAAGGGTCATTCTCATCACTTAAACCTAAAGCCGTTTCTGATAATAATGGTATTCCTACATACATACATCCTCTCCATGCTTTTCTTAGTGTTGAACTACTTTGGTTATCTATTATGTTTTCTTTGAAGAATGCACCATTGTCATATGCGCCAATATTTCCTACTATTTTATTCTCTTTGTCTAGGTTTTTGAAAATATAAACATAATGTTTTCCTCCAAACAAGACTGATGAAGCTGGATTCATAGGGTCTACAAATTGAGTTGTCTGGTTTTTAGTAGGATTAAAAATCATATCATTTCCGTTTTCATTTGCTATCCAAGAATCCTCAGAAAAAGCAATGTTTAAACGTTCTCCAGATTGAATGTCAATTGCATAACCTGGGAACCAGCTCATTCCTTCTCCAGATATAAAGTTTGCATCGTTTGCATTATTACTTGTTCCAGAAGGATTTGTTGTTGGTTTTCCAAACTTGTCAACAGAAGGCTTCATTTTAACTCTCATCTTACTCGTACTTCCATCCCAAGATAGCGAGCTATTATCTTGTGACTCAAGTACTGGAACTCTTGTCCACTTACTTCGATCATTTGTTATAACTATATCTACACTTGTTATGTCGCTAAGTTCTGTCTGATCTCTAGAGCTCCAGTTTTCAGGACTAATTGGTGCATGATTACAGTTTCCTTCTGCAGTTAAAATATATGGCGCCCAAGTACCTTCTAATATTTTTTCAAAATCCTGTGAAGGGTCAATAGGATTTGTTCCTTCTAAGTAGTCATTAAAAAAGACAGGATCTTGACATTCAGGCGTTCCAGGTGTAGGGTCTGGAGTGTTTACTTCTCCAGATCTTATCCAGTTTTCAGAGATTAACCCATCTTGATCTTTAACGCCAGTGAACCAGTTATTATCATAATCAATAAACTCAATTGTTGACTCTAATAATTCAGTACTAGTAAAGTTCGTAGTAATTTCTGGGTGAATATATTGAACGATATTTACTGATATACCCCACTCAGGTATTATTTGTTCATTTCTAAAATCTATTGTAACATCTGAATATATAGTATCTATTGAGTTTCTAACTAAAAACCAGCTGGCACTATCTAATTGATTATTACCATCCTTCACAAATGTAATTTCATATTGACCATCTTTTACATTAAGTGGGTCAATAACCTTTATCTTTATTGGACCTCTATTGTTCTGATAGGTAATTTCTATAGGAGGAACTATATTATTTACAATATCATCAACAGATTCTTCCGTTAAATCAATAATATTATCTCCATTTCCTCTTCCTTCAACCCTTGTTATTTTTGGTCCATCACCATACTCTGCATTTATTATTGTTCCAGATAGCTCAGGTGTTGGGATATGAGGTATCCCAACCACAGCGTTTATAGATCCAATTGGACTTTTTCTACCTTGAAAATATGGTTTATTTTGTCCAGAACCTGATCCAACATCATAATTTTGATAATTGTTATATCCGTAAGCTACTGCTAGGTAATAGTATTTTTTGTGGTTTACTAATCTAGGATCCCCTTGTGAAAATAAATCTTCTGTTATTTTTATGGTATGGTAGATACCATCATTTGTTGCTGTAACCATCAATTCTGGAGTTGTAAGTCCTAGTGTTGGGTCTTTTTCATAGTTAATCAAATTAGCAACATTATCTTTAATGTCACACTGTCCAACAAGTCTAGCTAAATCTGGATTATCTAGATCACCAACACTTGACTCTTCAGATGACATTTGATATATTTTATATCCTTGGAATTTGTACTTATCGTCAGTAAATCCTAAGGCCTCTATTACAGGATCTTTTTCAGAGTATAGTTCATTAAAGTTATTACTGTTGCTTGGGTTACTCAAATAAAGTATGATGGTTTTATCCATTTCTTGTATAGTAACATCTGGAGCATCTGGCCCATCTAATATTCTAAAACAGTTATCAAATAAAGCTTGTGCTTTATCATCTGCTGTTCTCATTTCAATTACTGATTGAAATGCATTTCCATTTTGAGCTCTTGAATATATTGCTCCCACTGTAATATTATTAACAGCTCCTGGCTCTAATGTAAAAGGTCCTGCTGATTGTACCATTCTTTTATCATCATCTGGATTTGACAGTGCAAATTCAGTCCATCCATCTGGTCCTAAAGTCGGAGGTTGTATTCCATTTGTAGCCCAATTAAATGGATCGGTATTTCCAAACATTATATAGTTTGTTTCAACAGTTGATACACCAGGTTGACCTGAATATCCTGATCCACCAAAGAAGTAAGGTGATCCATCTGCCCATAAACCTTGCATATAATTGTAAAACTGTGTTGGACTTCCTGATACAGGATCTCCTTGGTTTCCTTGAGCATTATTGTAGTATGCAAATTCTCGCATTCCAAAACGTTCGTTATCTATAACACCATCTCCATATCCAATCCCTAAACCTTTATAAGGAATTCCATCTTCTGCCAATGCTAAAGAAACATCTGTTGTTAATGGATTGTCTTTACCGTCATTATCTTGATATGGACCCTCAAAAAAATCAATTCCTATTGCTGAAGGTACTTTTGATGCGTCAAGTGGAGTAGCACAAGCAATTTGTCCTGGGTTAGCCCCATCATTATCGTATTTGTTATAAGTAAAGGCTAAACCTCTTTGAATATCACACCCGACATAATCATTACCTGCACAGCCAACATCTGCATCTGTATAAAAAGCAAAGAAGGTGTTTGTTAATGTTTGAGTAGATCTGTTGATTAATTCATAGTTATAAAACGTCATGTTATTTACTTCATCTGTAGTTGCAAATGAAAATGCTTGACCTCTAATCTCCATTCCTATTGGTTCTCCACCACTCTCTGTATGTATATCTCCTTTATCATTAAATACCCACCACATGTTATAATCTCCATACAGTGTTATTTGTCTATCATTTCTACAATCAACTTCTTTTTTTAGATCATACCAAGGGTAGTCACCATTACCAGGGTTATATACACCGTCTCCATCTCTATCGTAAAAAGGGGCTAAATAAAAGTCTTGAAATTTACCTAAATCTCCATGTGCAGGCCAGTTTAGTATACTTGCTGGAATTGAATATCCAGGAAAGTCCGCATCTTTATCTGCATCTGGTGTTTCAAACCAACCATTAAATTCAAGTATTTCAGTACGTTCTGTAATATAAAACTTATCATAATTTGTACATGTTTGTCCGTCAATTGTTGCTGCACCGAAATCTTTTCTACCTATAGCAGGATTACCAGTGTTTGGAGTCACTGATAATGGACCTGTCCAAAAATCATTTCCATCAGACCCAAATTTCATTGCTGCAAGTTTTAGCTGTCCATTTACATCTTCTCCACCAACCCAAAGAGCACCACTAAAGATCAAAAACTCACCAGAGTTTTTAGGAACCTCATATGCTGGTAAACCGTTGGCTCTATCTTGCCACATTGTCCCACCGGTTTCTATTAATCCACTAACATTATTGTAGGTCATAGTGAACCTTGTTTCAGCTTGCACACAACCAGCGGCTTTAGCTTTAAAAGAATTTTTCTTTGAAGATTTTGCACCAATATAATCTATTGCAGAAACTGAACTAGATATTGCGAAAAACCCTATAAAGAGTGAAATAATATTTATTTTATTTTTCATAATTGTAATGAATTAAAATGTCTTAATTTAAAAGTCAACTTTTACTCCTAATCTAATTTGTCTAGGAACCCCAAAATTGTAAGGGTCATTTGCCTTTAAGGCATAGTAGTATCTGAATGATTGAGCATCATTTTGCTGCTGAATAATTGTTTGTGAATTTGCTGCATTTAAGAATCCGTCATCTCCAGGGTTACCTGTTGCACGATATACTTGTGATATATTTAATGTGTTAAATAAGTTAGTTACCCATAAATAGATATTCATATTTGCAGATTTTTTCTTGTCTTCACCAAATCTTAGCGTAATGTTTTTATCCAACTGCATGTTAGCCCTAAAAGTTCCAGGCATTCTAGCTCCAAATGGATTTCCTTTTGTTGTTCCATCAGATGAACCAATTTGAGCTGAGTTACTCGGAGCAACTTGCGCAGTATATGG
>JAGXIB010000093.1 GCA_024635865.1 Flavobacteriales bacterium | reverse complement strand
GTATAAGAGACAGCTCGGTGTCTTTTGAAAGTTTTAATGCTGTTTCTAGCATTGATTCAGCTGATACAAAATCTTTTTGTTTAATTGCAATTTTTCCAAAAAGAGATAAGCAATAGATCTTCATGAGCGTAAAGTCTAATTCTTCTCCAAATGCTTGACATTGATCAAGGTATTTTACTGAGTTTTTTAAATCATTGAGGTGGTAATAAACTTCAGATACGTTGTAAAGCACTATCCCTCTAAACATCTTGTTAGAATGATTGATTTCTAGGATGTCTTTAAATATCGAAAGTGCTTTGTTGTACTCTTTAAGCTGGATGTAGCTGTCTCCAATACTATTCATTGAATTTACAATTCCTTCAATATCGCTAATCTCTCTTCTAATCTTTAACGAATACTCATAGTAAGAGATCGCTTTTGAAACATCTCCAAAACTAGAATAAATTGCACCATAAAGATTTAAGACTTCTGACTCTCCATTCTTGTTGTTTAAATCTTTGTAAATAGGGAGTGCAACGTCTAAGTGAATGATAGATTCAGCATAAAGTCCTAATAGCCAAAAGCATTGACCAATAGTTCTGTTACTGTCAGCAATACCTAATGAATAATTTTTTGATTTACAAAGTACTAAAATCTCTTTTGCTTGAGCTAAAGAAGCCTGCGTGTCAATCCTACTTTGTTCCCAGGCAGATTGGTTCTCTTGGTCTATCAATGTAAAATTTGCTTGCTTTTCATTCATTGCGTTTCTTAAAAAGAATTAGACTCTAAAATAGGTATTTTTTTAAAAAAGCCATAGTTCTAATTAAAAAATAGTAATCTGAATAGTATTTTAATGCATTTAAAAACACCTTTTATTTTTCACTGAGTATATAAAGACTAGATGGAGCAACTGTCACCACCTTCGTTTAATCCAACTCTTTTAAGAATTTTCTCCATTAAACACCACTTGGTAAAACTAGACTGTAACAAGTTTAGACCTACAAATGCAGTCAGGAAAAAAAAGTATTCATTTACAAAGTGTCCTAAAGTAACTGACAGAAGGACAAGCGATCCTGCTATAAGTTTTATTGTATCGTTGATTGTCATATGCATCTTAATATTTAATTAAGAACTAAGTTACTGACAACTATTAATTTATCTTGTAACTTAGGATACATAAGGAAAATAAAAAGCCCTACATCAAAAACGACATAGGGCTTTTTATTTCTTTGTAGCGAGAGCTGGACTCGAACCAACGACCTTCGGGTTATGAGCCCGACGAGCTACCACTGCTCCATCTCGCAATATGGGTGCAAAGATAATTAAAATGTCTGATTTAGCAAGAATAAACTTAAAAAATAAATGATTTAATTTTATTATGATTAGCTTTGCGGTTCCTAAAAAAAATAGATAAATACTTGATTTAGTTTTACCTAGTCAAATTTATTATTCAATTAATTATACTTTAAACAATATAAAGAATGCATAAAGCAGGTTTTGTAAACATCATAGGAAGTCCAAATGTTGGGAAATCAACACTAATGAACCGTTTAGTAGGGGAGAAGTTATCTATTATTACCTCTAAGCAACAAACAACTCGCCATAGAATCATGGGGATTGTAAATGAAGACGATTATCAAATTGTCTTTTCAGACACTCCTGGTGTTTTAAATCCAAGTTACAAGCTGCATGAAAGCATGATGCGTTTTGTTTCTTCAGCTTTAAGTGATGCTGATATTATTTTGTTTGTAACAGATATTTTTGAGACAAAAATAAATCATGAAGAAACGTTAGAACGAATTAAAAGTCATAGTGCTCCAGTATTATTATTGTTAAATAAGGTTGATTTAGCTAAAACACAAGAGATTTTGGAGAAAAGAGTAGAGTATTGGAAAGAACAAATTCCTAGAGCTCAAATATTACCTATCTCTGCGCTACATGGATTAAGCACAGATTTTATTTTTCCAAAATTATTAGAATTATTGCCAGAAGGTGAGCCATTTTTTGATAAGGAAGAGTTAACAGATAAGCCAATGCGTTTTTTTGTTGCTGAAATCATTAGAGAAAAAATTCTGCAGCACTATAGCAAAGAGGTTCCTTATTCTTGTGAAATTGTCGTCGAAGAGTATCATGATGAAGAGAATATTGTTAAAATAAGGGCTATTATTTATGTGATGAGAAGTAGTCAAAAAGCAATCATTATTGGACATCAGGGCTCGAAAATTAAAAGAGTTGGTACAGAAGCAAGATTGGATTTAGAGCAATTTGTAGGAAAGAAAGTGTTTTTAGATTTGTTTGTTAAGGTAGATGCAGATTGGAGAGATAAGGATGCTAAATTAAAAAAATACGGTTACGAGTAAAAGATATACGAAGATTAATTAGTCAAAAATAAGGCTAATTAAGATTGTAAATAGCAAGAAAAGTAAAATGGGAAATATTGTAGCAATAGTAGGAAGGCCAAATGTAGGGAAATCAACTCTTTTTAATCGTTTGATTGGATCTAGAAGAGCAATTGTAAAAGAGACAAGTGGGGTTACAAGAGACCGTCACTATGGGAAGTCTATTTGGAATGGGAAGGAATTTTCGGTCATAGATACTGGAGGTTATGTTCAAGGTTCTGATGACATCTTTGAGGAAGAAATTAGAAAACAAGTTGTCATTGCTATAGAGGAAGCAAACGTTATTATTTTTGTTGTTGATGTTGAATCTGGAATTACAGATTTAGATGAGGCTGTTGCAAAGGTGTTAAGAAGAGCTAAGAAGCCTATTTTAGTTGTGGTAAATAAAGTAGATAATAATGCAAGAAGAGATGATGTTTTTGAGTTCTATAATTTAGGATTAGGAGATGTACATGCATTGTCAGCTATTAATGGAAGTGGAACAGGAGATATTTTAGATATAGTTGTAGAAAACTTTGAGTTAGAGGAAGAACATGAGGAAAGTGAAATTCCAAGAATCGCAATCGTCGGAAAACCTAATGTAGGAAAGTCTTCATTGATTAATGCTTTAATTGGAAAAGAAAGAAACATTGTGACTGATATTTCTGGGACTACCAGAGACTCTATCGATACCCACTATAATTCTTTTGGTTTTGATATCACATTGGTAGATACAGCGGGTATTCGTAAGAAAAGTAAAGTGCATGAAGACATTGAGTTTTACTCTGTCATGCGTTCGATTAGGACAATAGAGAATAGTGATGTTTGTATTTTTATGATCGATGCTTTAGAGGGGATTCAAAAGCAAGATTTAGCTATTTTTAGTGTTATAGAAAAAAATAAAAAAGGTATTGTAGTACTAGTTAATAAATGGGACTTGGTTGAGAATAAAGAAACAAATACCGTTAAAGAATATAAAGAGAAAATTCAATCAGAATTAGCTCCTTTTACAGATTTGCCAATTCTATTTGTATCTGCATTAAATAAACAAAGAATTCACCAAGCATTAGAAGCTGCTATGGAGGTATATAAAAGTAGGACATTGAAAATTTCAACTTCTGTTCTAAATGAGTTAATGTTGGATATTATTCAAAGATACCCACCTCCTTCTCACAAAGGAAAGTACATTAGAATTAAGTATGTAACCCAGTTGCCAACTTACTCTCCTTCATTTGTGTTCTTTTGTAATTTACCTCAGTACGTTAAAGATTCTTATGTTCGATTTATCGAGAATCAATTAAGAAAACATTTTAACTTTACAGGTGTCCCAATTAGAATTTTCTTTAGAAAGAAATAACCAAAAAAGGCAACTACTAGTAGTTGCCTTTTTTGGTTTATTTAATTTATAATTATAAATTATGGGAGCTATAACTAACTTCTGTTAATACCTTAAATCTTGAATTATAAGTTGTTCTGTATAATTAATAATTATTTAACTAGTAATTTAAAACCTTTGCCGTGAACGTTTATGATTTCAATGTTTGGTTCAGACTTTAAATGTTTCCTTAGTTTAGCAATGTAAACATCCATACTTCTTCCATTAAAATAATTGTCGTCACCCCAAACAGCTTTTAAAGCATCATTTCTTTCTAAAACTCCATTTTTGTTTTTACACAATAGTTTTAAAAGTTCATTTTCTTTGGTCGTTAATTTAGAACTTTCATTATTAAAAGTTAAAAGCTGTTGTTGATAGTCAAAGTCAAATTTTCCGATTTTATAATGGCCCTGATCACTTTCTTCTTCAACAGGAACTCTTCTTAAAATAGCATTCATTCTTGCTAACAATTCCTCCATGCTAAACGGCTTAGTCATGTAGTCATCGGCACCAACGTTGAACCCTTTAAGGGTGTCTTCCTTCAGTGATTTAGCAGTTAAAAAAAGTATAGGGGTCGTTTTATCAATGCCTCTTACCTCTTTAGCTAAAGTAAAACCATCTTTAACAAACGCGTCATATCCTTCTTGGCCATTCACTCTAAGGGTGCACTCATAACCTTTAGCGTTAATATATTCTGATAGTAATAATCCTAAGTTTGGATCATCTTCCACTAATAAAACTTTAATCTTTTTGCTCATAATCTTTTGGTTTTAAGGAAAGGTGTATACTAAATGTAGTTCCTTTTCCTAGTGAACTGTTTATAGTGATTTCTCCTTTGTGTTTATCTATAATTGCTTTTACATAGCTAAGACCTAGTCCAAAGCCCTTAACGTCATGTCTATCTCCTGTCGGAACTCGATAAAGTTTATCAAATATTTTGTGCTGATTTTCTTTACTTATTCCAATTCCATTATCCTTAATTTTTATAACAACTCCATTTACAACATCTTCTGTGCTAATAATTATTTTAGGGTTACATGGAGTGTATTTGTTAGCGTTGTCTAACAAGTTATAGATGACGTTTGTAATGTGAACCTGGTCCGCTAAAATAGTGGTGTTTTTTGCTTTAGAATCAATCTCAATTGTCCCTCCGTTTTTTTCAACTTGTATAATAACATTTTTAACTGCTTTTTCAATGATGTCATTAATGTTTATTAGTTCTAGCTTTAATTGAATTTCTCCCCTATCTAATACAGCACTTTGTAGAACATTTTCTACTAAGACTCCCAGTCGTTTATTTTCATCATTAATCATTGATACAAATCGTGTTCTAGTCGATTCAGAACTCCTCAAGTCTTTGTCGCTTAGTGCTTCACAAGCGAGTGATATGGTTGAAATTGGAGTTTTAAGTTCATGCGTCATGTTGTTTATAAAATCATTCTTAATAATTGAAATTTTCTTTTGTTTGTAAATGATCGTAAATGTGTAATAAAAAGTTAATATTATTATAATAATAAATAGAGTAGAAAGAATTAATAAAATACTCATAGATTTAAAAACATAGGATCTTTGATGAGGGATCATGAACGCTAGATAAGCAGAGGAACCAAAAAAATCATTAGGAAATAAATTAAGGCGATATTCACTAGATATTAGTTTTTCCTCAACTTCAGAGTTGTTCGTGTAAACAATATTATTATTCTTGTCAAACACTCCAAAATAGTATTTCACATTTAATCCATTATTTTTAAATACAGAGTTAATGACACTATCTAACATTGGTTTAGGAACTCTTTCCTCAATAGTCCTGTAGGAATTATTAGAAAAAAGCTCTTGAACTAACTCTTCCATTATGTTTTGTTGGTTTCCCCATAAGCTCTCAAGTTCTCCACCAGTCATAATTAAACTGTCGTTTCTATTAGCTCCTATGTATTTAGTAAGATTTAAATTGTTATTTAATAACTTGTAAAGTTGTTGTGTTTTTTGATCAGAGTTTAATCTGTTAATTGCCTCAAAACGATTAGTAGTATGAATAACCTCTATTAATGACTTCTTTATTGCTGCATCAAACTGTAGTTCTCTTTGGTTAATAGTGCTGCCGATCCAAAATGCTTGTATAGCAATAATACCTATAAGTGCTGTGCTACTTAGTATAGATAAGATTAATATTAGATGCTTTTTGATCATTGAACTTGCTTTCTTTTAAACAAAAATACATCATAAGAATTGTAAGCAGATGTACTTTAACAGTATTTAACAGCCAATTTAAATTGATAGGTCATTAATTATAAAGAAGTTATATTTTTTTTAAATAGTTAAATAAATTTAAATAATTGGGTTGGGTTTTGTCTCATTTACTTTAAGTTTAGTGAGGTTGTTTTGATTAAGGATTGTTCTTTTTTTGTGATTAATTCATTTTATTCTTTTAGAATGCTTAACTACGTCATAAAATTCGATTGTTTTATCGAGTTCTTCGTTCAAATGAATCAAGCCAAAATATTTTTTAATAAAAAAATCAACTAATATCGTCTCTCTTACTAAAGAGTTTCTTTATTATGACTCATCTACAGCCCATTAATGTTCCAAGTGAAATAAGAAAAGTATCTACTTTTATAAAAAAGGTTTAGTCATAGCATTTATCTTGTGAGAGTAGGTGTTTTAACGGATGAAAATAGGGTAGGCTTAATCAGTAGATATAAAAAGAAGACTATAACTAATATCTTAGTTTTGAAAGTCTTAAAAAAAAAGTTACTTTTACTACCTTGACATTAATAAAGAGATTATGAAAATACATATTTTAGTTTTAATCATTACTTTGTTTAGTGCGCATGTTATTTCTCAAACTTATGATTATAAGCGAAAGTATTCAGATCCAAATCGGTCTGATGCTGATTTCTTTGGTTACGCAGTAGATATTGAAAATAACTTCTTAGTTGCTACTAACAGTGGAGATTTTGAAGATGCAAATGAGTTAACCCCTCTTGATTCTGCTGGATCTGCTTTAATTTATAGAAAAGTAAATAAAGAATGGGTGCTTAATCAAAAGATATCAGCTTATGATAGGGCGGTTGGTGATGCATTTGGTACTGCCGCAAAAATGCAAGGAGATGAGTTGTTTATTTCAGCTGTTTTTAATGCTACAGATAGCTTAAGTAATAATCCTTTACTTGAGTCAGGAGCAGTTTATGTTTATAAGCGGAATGGACTAGGACAGTACATCTCGACTCAAAAAATAGTTGCTTTTGATCGTAATGGAAATGAAAACTATGGTAAATCTATTGATGTACATGGAGAGTGGCTAGTTATTGGAGCAATATATGAAGATAAAGATGCAAATGGTACTGGTGTTTTAGGGTCGAAACCTGGAGCTGCTTATGTTTATAGAAAAAATTCAGGAAATGGGAATTGGGATTTTTTTCAAAAGCTGTCTCATGTTAGTAGAAATGATTTAGATCGTTATGGGTTTTCTTGCGCAGTGTATAATAATCAAATTGCAATTGGAGCATATTCACATGATTTTGATCTTGCTGAGACTACACCTATTTCAAACGCAGGGGCTGTGTATACTTACAGTTTTAATGGGACTAGCTGGGTTTATCAAGCGAAATTAATTAGGTCTTCTAGGACATCAGGAGATAGCTTTGGCTATGCCTTGGATATTTATGGAGATAAGATGGTAGTAGGCGCTCCTTTTAAAGCTTTGAATGGAGGAAATAGTAATAGAGGAGCATTAATTGTTTATAGGTTGGTTGGAAATAATTGGGTAAATAATCAAGCTTCAATATCTTACCCTAGGGCAGCGGAAGCGTTCCCAGAAGATTTTAATAGAGTTGGATCTTTTGGATCCTCAATTACAATGAAACATTATACTTTTTTTGTTTCTGCTCCAGAAGAGTCAAGGTTTATCCCCTCTCCCAGTATACTTTCTTATGGAGCAGTTTTTCGATATGATTTATCAGGAACTACTTATGCTCTGACACAAGAATATGTCGCTCCAGAAAAACATTTTTTTGCTACTTTTGGTTTTTCATTAGCAGTCGACTCTAATGTATTGATTGTTGGAGCTCCAGGAGATTCAAGAGACAGCTTGGAACAATCACCCATATTGGACTCATCAGGTGCTTTTTATATTTATGAGCAATGTATTCAAGCCAATATTCCTCAACTTTCGCCATCCACATCTATTTGTCAAGGAGATTCAGTTCAATTGGTAGTTAGTACCTCCAGTCAATTAAATAGTACTAAAGATTGGTATTGGTATACAGGTGCTTATGCTACTGGAACATTAGTAGATTCAACAGATACTGTTTGGGTAAGCCCAACAACTACTACAACATATAGCGTTGCAGGCGAAGGGTATTGTTTAGGAGCTAATCTATCAGATAGTTTAGGAACAGTTACAATAACCGTAAACCCAAGTCCAACTATAACTATAAATGCATCACCTGGAACTAGCATCTGTAGTGGTGAAAGTTTAACCCTTTCTGGAGGTGGAGCTTCTACTTATGTTTGGAATAATGGTGTTGTAGATGGAACTTCATTTACTCCTACAGCGACAACGACTTATAAAGTTGTCGGTACAGATCTCAGCGGCTGTAAAGATAGTGTAAGTCAGTTAATCACTTTAGTTACTCCTCCTTCAGTAGGTATAAATTATAGTGGTAATAATACCATCTGTTCAGGAACAAGTGTTACGCTTTCTGGAACAGGAGCTACAACGTATACATGGGATAATGGGGTTGCAGATGGAGTAGCTTTTATTCCTTCGGCTTCTGCTACATACACAGTGATAGGAGGCAATGGGTCTGGTTGTAGCGGTACAGATAATATAACTATAACGGTTGTAGCTGGGCCAACAGTTACTGCTAGCTCTGGTGTAACATCAGTTTGTGCTGGTACACCAGTTACTTTAAGTGTCTCTGGAGCCAATACTTATAGCTGGAATAATGGTCTAGGTACTGGGCAAACTCATACAGTAAGTCCAACCGTGACAACAAAGTATATTGTTACAGGAACGGAAACAGCGACGACGTGTACAGATATAGATTCTGTAACAATAACTGTAAATTCTTTACCTATAGTACAAGCTAATGCTGCTCCAAATGATTCATTATGTCTTGGAGAGAGCTTGACGTTAACTGGGTCAGGAGCTAGTACCTATACATGGGATAATAGTGTAACTGATGGAAGTGTCTTTACGCCAACATTAGGTAGTGTAAATTATGAAGTAACAGGAACGGATGTAAACAACTGTACAAACAGTACAGTTATTAATGTAACCGTCTTTAGTCTTCCTACAATCACTGCTTCGGCTTCACCTTCTGGGACTATTTGTTCAGGAGATCAGGTAATATTGTCAGGTCTTGGAGGAGTTAGTTATGTTTGGGATAGTTCAGGTGTTGACATAGGGATAGTAGATGGAGGTTTATTTACTCCATCTGTAGGGAGTAATAACTTTACAGTTACAGGAACAGATGCGAATGGATGTTCAGGAACAGCAGTTCAAGCAGTAACAGTAAATCCATTGCCAACAGTAGGGATATCTTCTTCAGCAGGAGGTCAGGCACTGTGCGAGGGAGATTCTGTTCAATTATCAGCAACAGGCAATGCTCAGTCTTACTCTTGGAATAACGGTGTAGTAGACGGGGTTTATTTTACTCCAACATCAGGAACTTCACTTTATACGGTTACCGCTACAAGTGCAAATCAATGTGTCGCTACTGCAATGATTTCTGTGGTAGTCAACTCTAAAGATGATGCAACGATTACGCCAGTGGGTCCATTATGTGGAGGGGAGGCAATTCAGACATTAGTTACTGTAAGTCCTGGAGGAGTTTGGCAAGGGCTTGGAGTGGATGCAGTTACTGGAGAATTTGACGCTTCAATTGCTGGAGAAGGAGTGCACGAGATTGTCTATACTTCAGCAGGAACCTGCGAGGATTCAGATACAACTTACATAGAGGTTTACCCAGAGTTAATCGTTAATACAATAGAAGACAGTATTTGTTTTGGAGATTCAGACGGTGAAATAGGAGTTACTGTAGTCCAAGGTGCTTTGCCTTATAGTTATTTATGGGGGGCAGGAGAAACAACATCGGCCTTGTCTGACCTAGGAGAAGGTATTTATGGGGTCGAAGTTCGAGATGCAAATAATTGTAAAGAAGAATTTCAGGTGTCAGTTTATTTAACAGAAAATTGTGATTACCACGAGTTTTTGCCAAATGTGTTTTCACCAAATGGAGATGGATTGAATGATGTCTTTTATGTTCGAGGAAAGGGTTTTGAATCATTGAGTCTAATTGTTTTTGACCGTTGGGGAAATAAAGTTTTTGAGACCACAGATAAAGATATTGGTTGGGACGGAACAAAAAGTGGTAAGAAACTTAATTCAGACGTATATGTCTATCATTTAGAGGTTACCTATTATTCTGGCGAAGTAGTCGAAAGAGAAGGGAATGTTTTATTAGCTTTTTAAAATAAGAAACAACTAAAAGATAGCATACAATAGCTTTTGTTGTAGCTGAAATGGTTATTTTTTGCCTTTTTAAGGTTGTTAAGGATGAACTATTAAGTTTTACTTTTTTCACGATCGACTCTTATTCTCTTTAAGCCTTTTTTGTAGTAAGATTTGGACTGCTGCTTAATCATTTTTAACGTTTTTTTTACTCATAAGTATAATATTATTTACTTATTGAATGTGATTAATAAATTTAAATAATTTCTTAATTATTGTGCCAAGTTCTATTCTCTTTAATCATTCGTTTTTGTTTGATTGTGCAGATACATTTAATAACATTAAAGAGACTTAGAGGTTTAATTAAACTATAGGTCATTAACAATAAAGAAGTTATATTTGTAAAAAAAAGTCAATTAGATTTAAATGAAAAAGTTAAAAACTCCTAAGCAATTTGCAGTGGTAGTAACGCTAGTTTTAAGTGTTTTGTTTGTCGTTATTTCATTACTTCTAAACTTCTTTTTTAATGAGGAAGTTAACCTTATAAACTTACTGATAGTTGCAATAGCCTTTTTTGTAATTAGTTATTTTATTCTCTTAGCTTTTTTAGAACGCTTAATTACCTCAAAAATCCGATTGTTATATCGGGTCATTCATACAAATGAACCCAACAAAAAGGAAAGAGAATTCTCAATGAGTAAAGATGTGCTAGGGGAAGCTGAGCGAGAAGTTATGAAATGGGGGCAGAAAAAAAGTAAAGAAATTGAAAGGTTAAAAGAGCAAGAACAATTTAGGAGAGAGTTTTTGGGTAATTTGGCACATGAGTTAAAAACCCCTATTTTTAGTATTCAAGGATATATCTTGACATTGCTTGAAGGTGGGTTAGAAGACGAAAAAATAAATTTAACTTTTTTAGAAAGGGCTAATAAAGGGGTAGATAGAATTACTAAAGTAGTCGAAGACCTAGATTTGATTACTGAGATAGAGTCTGGAAGATTAGTTTTAAATCAAAAGATAACCAACATCGTTTCTCTATCTAAAGATGTGCTTGATAGCTTTGAGATTAAAGCAAAAAAACGTAAAGTTTCGTTAAAGCTAACGACTGAATTTGAACAACAAAATGTTTTTTGTGATAAAGATAAAATAGAGCAAGTTTTAATAAACTTAATTAATAACTCTATCAATTATGGTAGTGAAAACGGATTAACTGAAGTTCGTTTGTTTGATGCAGAAGACCATGTATTGATAGAAGTTTCAGATGATGGGCTTGGAATAGCTTCAGAGCATCTTCAGCGTCTATTTGAACGGTTTTACAGAGTAGACAAAAGTAGAGCGAGACATGAAGGGGGGACAGGCTTAGGTCTTTCTATTGCTAAACATATAATTGAAGCTCATAAACAATCTATAAACGTTAGAAGTGAAGTAGGAAAAGGGTCAGTTTTTTATTTTTATTTAAAAAAGGCTTAATCATAGTTTTTATCTTGTGAAAATAGGTGTTTTAGCGGATGAAAAGAGGGTGGGCTTAATCAGAAAATTTAAAAAGAAGACCATAACTAATATCTTAGTTTTGAAAGTCTTAAAAAAAAAGTTACTTTTACTACTTTGACATTAATATAAAGATTATGAGAACATATATATTAGTTTTAATCATTACTTTGTTTAGTGCACATGCTATTTCTCAAACTTATGATTATAAGCGAAAGTATACAGACCCAAATCGATCTTATGCGGATTTGTTTAGTTTTGCTGTAGATGTAGAAGATGATTTCTTAGTTGCTACTAACACTGGAGATACTGAAGATGCTAATGAGTTAAATCCTCTTGATTCTGCTGGATCTGCTTTAATTTATAGAAAAGTAAATAATGAATGGATACTTAATCAAAAGATATCTGCTTACGATAGGGGATTAGGTGATGCATTTGGTACCGCTGCAAAAATGCAAGGAGATGAATTGTTTATTTCATCTGATTTTAACATGACAGATAGTTTGAGTAATAATCCTTTACCTGAATCAGGAGCAGTTTATGTTTATAAGCGAAATGGGCTAGGACAGTACGTGTCGACTCAAAAAATAGTTGCTTTTGATCGTGATGGAAATGAAAATTATGGTACAGCTATTGATGTACATGGTGAGTGGTTAGTTGTTGGTGCAATATATGAAGATAAAGATGCAAATGGAGTTGGTGTTTTAGGTGTGGATCCAGGCGCTGCATATGTTTATAGAAAAAATACAGGAAATGGTAATTGGGATTTTTTTCAAAAATTGTCCCATGTTAATAGCAATGATATAGATCGTTATGGTTTTTCTTGTGCAGTCTACAATAATCAAATAGCTGTTGGAGCTTATACTCAAGATTATGATGCTACTGAGGCAAACCCTGTTGCAAATGCTGGGGCTGTATATACTTACAGTTTTGATGGCTCAAGTTGGGTTTATCAAGAAAAAATAGTTGGAACCAATAGAATAGATGGAGATAACTTTGGCTATGCTTTAGATATTAATGAAGATAAGATGGTAATAGGCTCCCCATTTAAACCTTTGAATAATTATCCTAATGGTGGGACGAATAATCAAGGAGTAATAGATATTTATAGGTTAGTTGGTTCTAGTTGGGTAATTAGTCAACCTACAATTCTTTACCCTCATGCTACATTGCCTTTTACGGGAGGATTCAATAGAATTGGAGCCTTTGGAGCGTCTATAACTATGAAATATAATACGATTTTTGTTTCAGCTCCAGGGGAAACAAACGTTTTCGCTGTTCCTCAAAGAATTTCTTCTGGAGTCGTTTTTCAATATGACTTGACAGGCGCAACATATACATTGTCAAATGAGTTTTCTGCCCCACAGAGAACTGATTATGCTGTTTTTGGTTTTCCTTTAGCAGTAGATAGTACAGTATTGGTAGTTGGAGCTCCAGGAGAAATTAGAGACAGCTTAGAACAAGCACCTCTATTGGACTCAGCAGGTGCTTTTTATATTTTTGAGCAATGTATTCAAGCTAATATCCCTCAACTTTCACCATCCACAACTATTTGTCAAGGAGATTCAGTTCAGTTGGTAATTAATACTTCTAATCAATTAAATAGTGCTAAAGAGTGGTATTGGTATACAGGAGCTTATGCTACTGGAACATTAGTAGATTCAACAGACACTATTTGGGTAAGCCCAACAACTACTACAACATATAGCGTTGCGGGCGAAGGGTATTGCATAGGCGCTAATCTATCTGATAGTGTAGGGACAGTTACAATAACCGTAAATCCAAGTCCAACAGTAACTATAAATGCATCTCCATCAACTAGTCTCTGCGTTGGAGAAAGTTTAACTCTATCGGCAAGTGGAGCTTCTACTTATGTTTGGGATAATGGGGTTGTAGATGGAGCTTCTTTTATTCCCACTGCCACAACAACCTATAAAGTCATCGGTACAAGTGCTGGTGGTTGTGTAGATAGTACAACGCAATTAATTACATTGAGTGCATCAGTCTCAGTTGGGATAAATTACTCTGGTAACAACACCATCTGTTCAGGAACAAGTGTAAATCTTTCTGGAACAGGGGCAACGAACTATAGTTGGACTAACGGAGTTTCAGATGGAGTTAGCTTTACACCATTAGTCTCTAACACCTATACGGTAACAGGAGACAATGGGTCAAGTTGTAACGATACAGATGATATAACTATAACTGTTGTGCCTGGGCCAACAGTTACTGCTAGCTCTGGATTAACAATAGTTTGTGCAGGCACACCGGTTACCATAAATGCATCAGGAGCTAATACTTACAGTTGGGATAATGGATTAGGAACAGGACAATCTCATACCGTTAGTCCTACAGTAACGACAAAGTATATTGTTACAGGGACCCAAACAGCGACGACGTGTACAGATACAGATTCTGTAACAATAACAGTAAATCCTTTACCAGTAGTTCAAGTTAATGCTGCTCCAAATGATTCATTGTGTTTAGGAGAGAGCTTGACCTTAACTGGGTCAGGAGCTAATACCTATACGTGGGATAATGGGGTCGTAGATGGAGTTGTTTTTACACCAACACTAGGAAGTATAAACTATGAAGTCATAGGGACGGATGTTAACAATTGTACAAATAGTACTGTGGTTAATATCTCCGTTTTTAATCCACCTACAATTACTTCTTCAGTTTCACCTTCTGGGGCAACTTGTTCTGGAAGTCAAGTAATTTTATCAGGTTTTGGAGGAGTGAGTTATGTTTGGGATAGTTCAGGCGTAGATATAGGGATAATAGACGGAGTTCTATTTACTCCATCTCCAGGGAGTAACACTTATACCGTTACAGGAACAGATGCGAATGGGTGTTCAGGGACCGCTGTCCAATCACTAACAGCAAACCCTTCGCCTTCAGTTGGAGCATTTTCTAGTGCAGGAGGTCAAGCTCTATGTGAGGGAGATTCTTTACAGCTATCAGCAACTGGTAATGCTCAGTCTTACT
>JAGXIB010000092.1 GCA_024635865.1 Flavobacteriales bacterium | reverse complement strand
GGATATAAGTGACAAGATCGGTAACATTCGCAGCACTAAAACCAGCACCCCAAGCATTATAAATAACAATATCGTAAGGTGAGTAGTTGGCTATCGGGCCGCCATTTGTTACATTAACATTTCCTGCACCAAAGAAAGGCGAATAGATATTATTAGCAGGAACGGCTACTCCTGCTGAGTAAACGTAGATATTGACTGGCTGAGCCAAGACAGAACTAGTTAACATCAAAAACAAAAGAGTAATAAAAATCCTCATAAAACCTAAATATACAACTATGACGTATAAAACTAAAATAGTTGCCTGAAAATTATCGGATTAACGAAACTGTTCCTTTCATTTCTTGAGTTTCATTTTCTAAATCTAAATAGTTAAGTCTAAATACATAAACATCAGATTCACAAACTTTACCCTTATTTAAGCCATTCCAACCTTCAAAAACATCTGTGGATTGAAAAATTTGCTCTCCCCATCGATTGAAGATTCTTAATAAAAACCCATCTTTTTGAATTCCATAAGTAGAAACATAAAAAATATCATTAGCTCCATCATTATTTGGTGTAAATGCGTTTGGGACATAAACATTTTCGACTGCCTCAATAACAAAGGTTTGAAAGCTACTGTCAATACAATTATTGTCAGTATAAGCGATTAACAAGACGTCAAAGTTACCTGTATCGGGATACTCATAAGTTGGTTCGAAAAGCTCCGAAGCTTGATCTTCTTCTAAAAACCATAAGTAATTATCTGCACCTAAGCTTTCATTCACCATTTCTACCTCTCTCTCGTACATGTTTGTAACAGTTGGATTCATAGAAAATAGAGAGGTTGGATTGTGATAAACCGTTAAGTAATCTTCCAAAATAAGGGTGTCCTTACATCCTAAATTATTTTCAACGATATACTTCATATCAAGCTGAATATCATCAAACATTGACTCATTAATAAAACAATAATCAAAGTTAGCCCCCACCCCTAAAGTCTCCTCATCAAAAATCCAACTTTGACTAACCATTGCAGATGAGTTAATAGTAGAAAAATCACTAAAATCGAGACACAAAGGAGAACATCCGCTTGTACTATTCACAAAGAAACTGGCAATTGGAGAAGCATTAACTGTGACAGGGTTTTCTAACGTATCTACACACCCATTGTTAGAGACGGTAATTAACTGAGCTTGAAAAATACCTGCAGCATTATATTTATGAGCTGGGTTTACAGCGTTACTATTCGACCCATCACCAAAACTCCAATTAGAAATTAATATCGAGCCGTTGTCTATAGCAGACTGATTTACAAATGTTGTTGCTTCTTCATTATCACAATTTGTTGTTGTTTGAAAACTAGAGGTTGGAACAGCATAAACCTCTATGACTTTTTCTAAAGTATCTAAACATCCACTTGACGATTCTAAAATTAAAGTAATTGTTTTAAACCCAGGGGTACTATACTTATGATTTTCCTCTATAGCGTTAGAGGACTGACTTCCATCTCCATAATCCCAAGTTGTATTTGCAATTACACCAGGAACATTAATCATTGAGAAATTCTCTATGATTACAGAGTCGTATGTACAAGCGTTTGATGCATAAAAGTTAGGGATAGGAACTGGAAACCTTACCGTAGTTACTACAGAGGTGTCTTGACAACCGTTTTCTGTTTCAACAATCAGTGTCACATCATAAGTCCCAGATTGAAAATAATTATATTCAGGATTAACTTCAGTAGATTGAGTTTGTGTAGGAGTTAATGCATCTCCAAAATTCCATAAATTCTGAAAAATGGTGTCCCCTCCTAACACACTTGACGTATTATTAAATAATGCCGTATTATATAAACAATCATCATCAATTGTAAATTCTGAAACAGGCTTATTATAGACTACTACATCATTAATTAATGCAGAGTCTTGACAACCATTATTTCTAGTCATTATTACTTTGTAATCTCCTGATTGAAAAACAATATTTGTATCACTAATACCAGAATGTAGACTTCCATCTAAAAACCATTCGTAAGTATCATAAGTTGTATCTGTAGTTAATTCGACGAAGCCACAACTGTCAACAGTAGCTAATGCTACTTTTACAGGCTCTGTATCAAAACCAGAGAAATAACCTGCCCATCCTGCAGCTCCATTTACTCCAAATATTCCTCCTATTAAGTTTTGATCAGAAGTAATTGAAACATTTCCTGTTAACCCGGATACTTTATATGTTTCCCAATTTGGATTCCCAAGCACAGGTTCAGCACCAACTTGTAAAGCCCCATTAATATTAACATTTGCTCCCGCTCTAGTCACAACAAAAACACCTCCAGTAAAGACTTGCGTCCCGATTTTATCTACATCCGACATTTCATCAATATTATATGGAAGTTTGCAAGACAATGGTGCTAATATATTCATTCCTGGAGTAGCTGAACTTGCTGAACCTCCTAAAAATTGAAAACTGTAAGCAGGTTTACTTGTTTCTATAAACATGTTTCGATGTCCTACTCCTTGATAAAAGCTATTATCGACTAACGTCCAATCTCCAGCATTAAGTGTGGCAAATGGAATTGCAGCTCCGTTTATAAAAACTTCAGTATTATTCTGATGTGCCACAACTAAAACTTGCTCCATTACAGCTGAACCTTCTCCTTCTATCGAAATATACTCTTTCCCGATAATATCTACTGGGACAATTTGATCAACACCTACATCTTGTCCACTTGCAGCTGTATTCAATGCCCCTAAGAAATTTCCAGTATTGACAACAACATCTTTATCTGAAGAAATTAGACCTCCTAAAATTCCTGTCCCATTTACTGCAACATTTTGATTACATGATGCTGTATAGGTTTCTCCCTTGTTTAAGGTAAAGTTTAAAGTTGGAGCTGAAAAAGTTGTCGTTCCATTAAAGACAATTGCTGGATTATAATCTGAAACGGTAACAACCGTATTATCTTCTGTCGCCATGATAGAAAAGAAATTGTTTCTCGAACCACTATTGACATAGTTTGGCATTAAACCAATTCTAAACTGCTTTCCTTTTCCTGACCAACCTTTTGCTGTTAATGAGCCTGCTTGGGATGGTATTTTAACTCTATAATTGGCATAAAACTTTGATGTTGCCTCAACTATAATCCCTTTATTTAGCATTACATTGTTTAACTCTCCTACTGCTGTAAGCATTTCAGTTCCTACCCCATATATAAATGGCAATCCTTTTGCTATTGATGGGGTTGCTAGAACATTTCCAGCTCCATCTTTAATTGTCACATTAAAAGGGATAGTCGAAGGAGTAGATAAATATAAGTATTGATCTGTAATATTATAACAAGTACAATGAACTGGTGGAATCCAATGAATTGAATCTAACTGACTTAAATAAGTTTTAGATAGAATTAAAGAAAATAATATGATGGTTAATCTTAAAGTCATTTGATAAGAGTCCTCTTTTTTTATAATTTATAGACGGATAATAATTACATTAGTTGCTTTCTTACCTCATTAAAGTTACCGTACCCTTAGCTTCTTGTATTTCAAAATTTAAATCATTATAGATTAACCTGTAAACATAAACATCTGATTTACTAGGCGAGCCTTTGTAGGTTCCATCCCAACCCATGAAAGCATCCTCTGAGCGAAAAACCTCCTCTCCCCAACGATTAAAGACCCTTAAAAGAAAACCATCTTCTCTAATTCCGAAAGTAGATACATTAAAATAATCATTTATTCCGTCTCCATCTGGAGTAAAAGCACTAGGAACGTAAACATTTTCTACTGGCTCTATCAATAAAGTCTGAAAACTACTGTCAATACAATTATTAATTGTGTAAGCAATTAACAACACATCAAAACTGCCTGTATCTGGATAGTCATAGATTGGTTCAAAATCTTCGGAAATAATAGTCTCTTCTAAAAACCATAAGTAATTATCTGCCCCAATACTTTCATTTAGCATTTCTACTTCTCGTTCATACATATTTGTAACGTTAGGGTTGATTGTAAATGATGAAACTGGGTTGTGGTAAACGGATAAATAATCTTCTAACTCCAAAGTATCTTGACATCCAATGTCATTTGTTACAATGTATTTAAAGTCGATTTGAAGATCCTCTTCTTTCGAAAGGTTTTCAAAGCACTCTTCAAAAGAAGATATAAACCCTAATGTTGTATCATCAAAGATCCATTGTTGACTAACTAAACTCGAAGCATTCACCTCCGATTGATCAGAAAAACTTAAACAAAGTGGAGAACAGCCGCTGGTAGAATTCACATAAAAGCTCGCAATTGGAGATTTTTTAACTTCAACAGGAGATTCTAAAGTATCTTGACAACCATTATTTGAAACAGAGATTAGCTCTACCTGATATACCCCTCCTAAATTATATTTATGTGATGGATTAGTAACGTTCCCATTTGATCCGTCTCCAAAACTCCAATTAGAAATAAAAATAGAACCAGTACCGATAGACGATAAATTCTGAAAAGTAGTAGGTCCCGCATTATCACAAACAGTAGTCGTCTGAAAACTAGAAACTGGCGCTTCATATATTTCTATTGACTCTTGCTGAGTGCTTGTACAGCCATCTGAAGAAGTAATTGATAACCCTACTTGATAAACGCCTGGTGAAGCATATTTATGTTTTTGCTGAAAACCTGTTGATTGAAGACTTCCATCTCCATAATCCCAAGTTATACCATTAAATGTTCCGGGGGCGTTAATTGTTGACGTATTTACAAAATTTACAGAATCGTATTCACAACTATTTATTGCACTAAAGCTAACATTCGGCATTGGAAAACGAAAAGTGTTTAATGTCATGTTGGATTCACAACCCATGTCCGAAACAACAGTTAAGTTAACATCATAAGCTCCATCATTTGAATATAAGTAACTAGGAGACACAGCTGTCGATTGAACTGTAGTTGGTGATGGTAAATCTCCAAAATTCCAAAGATTAGAAACAATAGTTCCACTTGTTATCGAAGAACTATTACTAAATAAAGCTACATCTGCTACACAATCATTTGCCGATGTAAAGTTAATAATAGGATTTGGAGACACAACCACTGAAACTGAAGTGTCATCTATACAACCAAATTCTGTTGTTACATCTAACCTTACGTTATAACTTCCTTCCGTCAAAAAATCAAACAAAGTATCTCTTGAAGACGCTATATTCCCATCAATATCCCATCGAAAATCATCAAATAAATCAACTGAAGCGATGGTAGAAATATTGTTAAAAAGCATCGTTTCTCCAAGACAAACATCATTATAATTAAAAGAGGCTTTAGGATTGGGTAACACAACAATATCATAAGAAATACTACCATAACAACCACTCAAGTCATTCCCTTCACAACTCACAGAGTATACTCCTGGGGTTGAATAAAGATGAGCAACTTGCCTAACATTATTAATAATAGTTCCATCTCCCATATCCCAAGTAATCGTTGGCAAATCGTATAAGTTTAATGGTAATTCAACTTCAGCATTTGTTCCTAAACAAACGGTATCAGTTAGTACAGTATAATCAAAAGATCCTGTGTAAATTAAGTTTGAATAGGTAACGTTTGCTTGAGATCTATTATAAAAACCAAACTCACCTGGATTATTAGAGCCAATTTCAGTATGAAGTAAAACACCATCAATGGTAACAGAAAAAGAGTTCAAACTATAATCTATAATAAAACTATGATTAAAACCTCTAGTCCAATAATTACCTACATCAGAAAAAAGATTAACTGTTCCTGCTTGATCAATTTCATCAATATATAAACCATTGCCTAGACCTCCTTCATCCCACCTTAATAAATAGTAATGGAAATTACCCACCCCTATTGTCCCTTCTACTCCAAAAACAAACCCCATTTGATCGTCATCATTATCATCTGTTTTAAAAGACCCAGAAATAGAGGTGTTCATTAAGTTGGCCCCATTTAAGAAAAAAAAGGCAGCTCCATTTACAGTTTGATTCACAGAATTACCTGCGCCGCTTATATTCCAAGTGCCACCTTGTCCATACCATCCATTATTAAAGTTGTTAATCGTATTGCACTGACTATAGAAGCCTATAGAAACAAAAAACAAAATATAAAATACAACTAATTTAATCATACAATCGTTAAAACCTATTCTTTTTTAATTTGAAAGTCTTATTCCCTATTAGTGAATAATTTGGATTTGAAAAACTTTTGAGTTTTTCGACGAAAGAGCTTTTAAGTAATATACTCCATCAGACAAGAATGTAAGATCTATATTATTATTAAATACTGTTATATTGTCTTCTTTATAGACGATACTTCCTATATTATTATATACTATAATTTCATACTGATTACTTTCATTTTCAATCGAAAAATTAACAATACCTGCTGTTGGATTTGGATAAATTACTATTGATTCACTATCATTATCAAGAATTCCTACAGTACCAACATAAACGAGTAATGAGTCCGTACTCAGACATTCCCCTTGAAAACCTGTCAACTGAACAATATAAGCTCCTGGGAAGTCAAAAGAGTGATAAGGATTAGCAAAAGTAGAGTTAGTACTCCCATCACCAAAATCCCATTCATAATTATTTGCACTAGAACCCGAATTATAAAATTGTATTGATTCTCCTGTATTTATACTTGTTGTATTAGAGGAGATAACTGTGACTGGAACTGGTTGTACCTGAACAGGTATTGATAAACTTTGAGCGCAAGCACCATTGATTCCCACTAAGTTAATGGTCGTATTAGTTGAGGCTGTTATCGTCTCTGTAGCAATAGTACCACCTGAACTCCAGCTATACTCATCTGCTCCACTCGCAGTTAAAGTAGCTTCTTCGTCTAAACACAACAACAAAGAAGTTGGCTCTACAGCTAAGTTAGGAATAGTATCCACCTCTACAGTTGTTGTTAATGAATCTTTACACCCAAACTCATCGACCAATTCAACTTCATAGACTGTTGTCATTGATGGTGAAACTGAATGAAAGTTTGTATTACTTAACCCTTCATTCCAATTATAGTCTAATGTTGTATTATTAGAAGCTATTAGTAGAGAGACATTATCCCCTTCGCAAACCCTTTGACCTCCTGTTATGCTCGCGTTAATTGAGCTTTGTTTGACTGGTAAGCTAAGTGAAGCTACACAAGCTCCTCCGTTAATCCCTATTACCTTTAAAGAGTCTAGCCCCGTTGGATAAGAAACAGTAAGATTGGTTATAGTATCTCCTGTATTCCAACTATAACTTTCTGCTCCTGACACTGTAACTGAAACTTCATCTCCTTCACATAAGATAACCTCATTGAGGTTTAAAACTAATTGAGGAAGAGGAACAACAATCACTTCTGTAGCTAAAGTATCTTTACAACCCAAGTCGTCTGTTACTATAACATTATAAGATGTTGTGGTAATCGGAGATAAAACATGAGAACTTATTGAAGGTAGGTTGTTATCCCAAGAGTAAGAAAGAGAAGGGTCATTAGATTGCACGGCTAATGCTACTGTATCTTCAAGACAAATTGCGGTTGAATCAGTAATGGAGTTAGACATAAAACTCTCAGTAATGCTGATTACTTCTGAGTCATAACACAATCCTTGGTTTATACCAGTAACCACAATAGAATCAATTCCTAAAGGAAATTCTAGGTGTAAAGTAGATAATGAGTCTCCTGTATCCCAAACATACTCATCTGCACCTGAAGCAATAACATCTTGTTCATCTCCAGAACAAAACACAATTGAATTGGTACTTAACGATAAAATTGGAGGAGCAATAGCATCAATGCTTGTTGACAAAGTATCATCACAACCAAAAACATCTGTTACTACCACTTCATATGTTGTTGGGGTTATAGGAGAAATTAAATGACTGTTAGCATTTGAAAGTCCATTATTCCAAGCGTACTGTAGTCCTACTCCACCTAAATTAGAAATACTTACTGGAGCTTGATCTCCAATACATAACGAGAACCCAGGAGTTATTGTTGTCTCCATGTTACTCTGATTAAAAGGAATAGCATAATAAGTAGAACACCTTCCTAATGCATCAATACCATAAACACTTAAAGAGTCGAATGATTCTGGATAGGTTAACGTTACATTTTGTGTTAAGTCATTTGTCACCCAACTATAACTGGTTGCCCCCGATGCAGAAACATTTACACTCTCATCTTTACATAAAGTTACTTCTGATAATGACATATTAACCACAGGAGAAGGGAGTGACGTTAAACTAATCACATCTTGATTGACACAACCATTTGCATCTGTCCCTGTAACAGTATAGGAAGAATTAGAGGTTGGAGAAAAAGGAACTCCATCTGAAACACTATTGTTCCAAGAATAAGAAGTAGCTCCACTACCAGATAATGTAACACTAGACCCAACGCAAACTGAATCACTTGTTGTATTTGCAACTACCACAGGTAATTGATTTACAACTACGTTTGTTGTTGCGGTATTCACACAACCATTTCCATCAGTTCCAGTAACAGAATAAGTCGTAGTACTAGTTGGAGAAAAAGATGAACCGTCAGAGACACTATTATCCCAAACATAAGTTGAAGCTCCACTACCAGTTAAGGTTAAATTGTCTCCAATACAGATTGAATTAGAGCTTGCATTTGCCACAACAGTAGGAAGACTATTTACAGTAACAGTTACATTAGAAGCTTTAACACAACCATTTGCATCTGTTCCAGTAACAGAATAGGTTGTTGTTGAACTAGGAACAAATGATACTCCATCGGAGACATTGTTATCCCAAACATAAGTTGAAGCTCCACTACCAGACAACGTTAAATTATCTCCAGTACAAATTGAAATACTACTTGCGTTTGCAGAAACAGGTGGCAATTGATTGACAGTAACCGTTGAACTTTCATTTTTTGTACAAGTTCCATCGGTAATGGTCACATTATAAGTCGTTGTCGTTGTCGGAGAAACTGTGTGTTGGGTAATTCCTGAAAGGCTATTATTCCATGTATATGTAATTCCTGAGGAAGGTGCAGTTACCGTTACCGTAGTTGACTCTCCAATACAGATATCTGTATCATTTGTAATTGATGTAGCAAAACCACCTGTATTGGTAATGTTCGTTGTTGCAGCAGATGAAACACAGCCATTAGCATCTCTTACGGTTACCGAATTTGAGCCAGCTCCTACATTTGTAATATTGGCACTATTTATATAAGCTCCATTGTTGAGTGAATACTGATAAGGACTCTGACCTCCAGAAGCATTAACAGTAAAAGAGCCGTTTTGGTTTTGACATGTTTCGTTTACAACGCTGCCAATCGTTGCGCTTGGTTTACTATTAACTGTTACTTGAACATTTGCAGTTGTGACACATCCAGACGTGGTACCAGTAACGATATAGTTTTTAGTCGTGTTAGGAGAAGTTGTTTTAGTTGCTCCATTTCCTAAACTTTGGTTCCAACTGTATGAACTAGATCCTGAAGCTGTTAAGCTAACTGACTCCCCTGCACAAATTGTAGTATTAGAAGCTGAGACTGAAACCGCGCTAGGCTGGTTCATATTAAAACTTTTTGTACTACTGTTGTTACTAACCTCCTGATCTGATTTATTATTGTTTAAAGCCGTACTTGGAGTTCTTACCTCAATTAAAAAGGTATTTGCTCCATTTACACCAGCCAATCCAGTTAAATTAAATGTTGTTGAGTTTCCTGAAGATAAATTACCTGTCCAAGTATAATTTATAAAAGCTCCTCCGTTTATTCTGTAACGCAAATTGGCTTGCGTCAATGTTGTTGTACCAACATTAGTAATGGCAACATTTGATGCAAAGGTCAAATTACAATTGTTTTTTGTTATGGTTGCATTATCTATACTTAAATCAAAAGCGGCATCACATTTTCCATTATTTTTCAATAAAGTCCTTTGGTTGTTCAAGACATAACGCATAACGTCTTTTTGACAAACTCTATATCTATAAGGTGTACATGCTCTATATACCATAAAGTTTTGCATATCCATTCCAGAACAACCTGACGGAGCAGAACAATTAGTTGGAGCTAATTGTAGAGAATTTCCGGTACAGTTAAGACCATCTCCATCAACACAAGATGAAGGATTAAAATCATCAAAAGTATGAGGCAGACCAAGATAATGTCCCACTTCGTGAGTTACCACATAGTTTTGACTTGCATTTACAACAGCTTTTTCTATAATTACTCCATCCTTACCCCCGTTTAAACTAGCTATTTGTGTTACCGTTAATTGATTGTTGTATGGTGCATTTGAGCTATTTAAGCCAAAACTTGAAGCTCCACCATAATTCCAAGGTAAAGAAGCTAAACCATTTGGTGAACCAGCTATATTATCAACAATGTAAATATTCAAGTACCTTTCTGGGTTCCAGATCGCCATAGTATTTGTAACTGGACTGACATTATACCCAAAAAAAGGTCGAGTACTAGTCCCTGTTTGATGTATAATCCCATTAGTTGGATTACCACTAGGATCAACTTTTGCAATACAAAAATGAATATCAGTATCATCTCCTCCTCCTCCAGCAACTGCAAGTGCAAAGTTAGCATTAAGCTGACCTATCATCTGCGATACGGCTAGATCTGATGTGTTTGAGTAATCGTGAATAACAACTGAAACAGTATATGTCGCTGCTTTTGCTTGATCATATGATTTATTGATAAGTTGAACTATAGAGTCTGAAAGAGGACGTGTTTTGATTCCACAAGAATGAGCTCCCTGCATTTCAGCTTGTTCATGCAGGTGTTGAGAAACAACTTGTGATTTAATCCCTAAAGAACTAACGATCACAAAGAATATAATTATAACTATCTTATTCATAATCTGAAATTTTAAAACTATTTACTAATCTAGTAACGAGAGAATCAATACAATGGTTGGCTATATTAACATCTTTTCAATAAAAAACAAAAATAAAATTGATAAATGCAGTAACTCATTTATTTTACGTAGATAAAACAAAGATTAAAGCAAGCCAAACGAATTTAAAACCTCTAAAAAGGACTCTTTTTTTCTTGTTGACAATGGCACTTTTGAACCGTCAGACATTTGAATCATTCCATCTTTTTTCTCATAACTCTGAAAATAATCTAGGTTGATTAAATGTGATTTATGTGCTCTAAAAAAACCTACTTCCTCTAACATTTCAGCATACTCTTTTAATGATTTAGAGACCACTATTTTTCGATTTAACAAATAAAAGTTTGTATAATTAATCTCTGCCTCACATCTTATAATGTCACTTATTTTAACTAATTGAATCGAGTCTCTTGTTTTAAGAACAATTTTTTTATCCATTTTTAAACTTAGGTCTAATTGTTCTTTTAGGTTTTGAAACTGTATTCTAAAATTATTTTGTGAATTTTGACTGATTTTAAATCTATCAACCGAACTTTTTAACTCCTCTATATCAACTGGCTTTAGTAAAAAGTCAATGGCACTATATTTAATCGCATCCAAAGCATAATGACTATGTGAGGTCGTAATTATTACTGAAAAGTCGATAGCTCTCTTTAGGGTGTCTAAGACTTGGAAACCTGTTTTATTATCATCTAGTTCTATGTCTAAGAAAACTAAATCATAGTTGTTTGTTTCTAATTCAGAAACAGCATCAGAAAAGCTATTTGAGACATTAATCGTTTCAAACAATTTCCTAAAATTACTTTTTAATAAAAAAAGTAAGACATCGCTGACTTCAGACAAGTCATCTATAATAAGTACTTTATACATTTTCAAAAACAAAGATAATTGTTTTTTACGACATCAAACTTGAATAGTTAATTCTACTAGTACACCCGTACTACTATCCTCTAATTTATTTTGGTTAATTATCTTTAAAGAAATTAACTTTTTAGACTGTTTCTTTATGTTCGCAATTCTTTCTTGTGTTATTTTAATGGCATGAGAGGTTTTAGAATCTGGAATACTATTATTCAGAAAGCCTTTACCGTCATCTTTTACTTTACAAGTGAGAACACCTTCATTTAAGAAAAAATCTATGGTTATATTAATCTCTTCTTTTTCTGAATTATAACCATATTTTATCGCGTTTTCAATAAATGGCTGAAGAAGCATAGGAGGCACTTTAATATCATCGTCTAATAAATCTTCATCGTAGTTAACGATATATCTTAAAGAACTCTTATTGTTTAACTTGTGTAAAACTAAAAAGCTCGTAACAATTTCTATTTCTTCACTTAGTGAAATAAATTCTTTTCTTGAGGAATCTAATATCAAGCGCATTAATTTAGCAAACTTTGATATATAGTTATAGCTAACATCAATCTTATTTTTTAACACAAAGCCTCCTATTGTAGTCAATGAATTAAAGATGAAGTGGGGGTTCATTTGTGTTCTCAACAAGTTCTGTTCTAATCTAATTAATTTATGTTCTGACTTTAACTTTGCCTTTCTATAAAAAAGATAGAAAAAGAGAAGTAAAAATAACACAACGACTAGAATAAAAACATTAATAATAACCCTAACTTTTTCTTTCCTATTTGTTTCAACTTGATTGATTAGAATCTGCTGAGCCTGCTTTAAACTATCTAAAAACTGTTCGTTTTCATACTCTTTTTTTGCTAGTAAATAACCTATTTTGGTTTGCTGCTTTGTTAAGTCAATAGAGTCTCCTATAAAAGTTGCTTTTTCCTTCCATTCGTATGCCGACTTATAGTTTTTTGTCTGACTATATAATTTTGCTAAAACGGATGAAATTTCTTTAATTAGACTAA
Source organism: Flavobacteriales bacterium (assembly GCA_024635865.1). Classification (GTDB taxonomy): domain Bacteria; phylum Bacteroidota; class Bacteroidia; order Flavobacteriales_D; family Parvicellaceae; genus S010-51. The sequence goes on along the minus strand of JAGXIB010000092.1, from coordinate 1,555 downwards.
GGTCGTTCACCTTTAATGATAAATCATTAGCATTTAACAAAGACTCTTCAGCTTGACTATACTCTTCATTAATAAATTGCAGCCTTCCTAACGCCAAATATGAATAGGGCAGAAAACTTTGAAAAGGGTCTTTATCTAAAAAATCGACAGAAATATCTATTAACTTTTTTACTAACTCAAACAACTCTGCTTTATTTGTAATAACACGATTCAACCCTAAATACTTTTGATTAAACTGAACCTGATTAAAAAAAGTAATTATAGTATCTATACTAACTGCTTTCGATTCATAGTTATCAAGAATACAAGTTCCTAAATTCATGAATGTAACAATGTATACTAAGTCGGCACTATCTGATAGTTCTAGCGTTTTTATTTGATATTCTATAGACTTTAAATAAGCATCTGTCTCGGCATAACCTACAGCTAAATTATTATAAATAATTTTCTTTTTCCAACCTATCTCTTCTATGGTATAATTCGCTAATAGCGCCTCATTAATGTCAACAAGCCGTTGAAAGTCTTCTGTATATTTTGAGATTTTCCCAGCACTAATTTCATAGTCAATTATTTTTTGAACATCTCCAAACTGGACTCCTAACTGACGAGCCTTTTCATAAAAGTCTATAGCCTGAATATAATTAGAGTTACGTGCGGACTCTGCTCCTAAATATCTCAACGACCGATATTGAAGGTCCATATCTTTGAGTTCAACGGCTAAATCATAAGATTTTAATAGATAAGACAAAGAAGAGTCTGGCTGATTTAAAACTGCTAATCTACCTGAAATAAAGTACCATTCACACTTCTCTTTTATACTTGAGAAAGTATTTAAATCAACTTTTTCTAATTCATTGATCGATTTTAAAACCTCTCTGTTTATTAAATACAACTTACTACTCAAGAGAATGAACCTAGGGTCTAAAACTGAGTCTTTGTTTGACAATGTAGTAAGTACACTATCAATATTTATTTTTTGAAACTCTTCGTCCTCAGTTAACTCTAATAATTGATTTATTTTAGTCTCATTTGAAGTCTCCTCTTGCAAAATAGCTTTAATCAAGGCCTGACTATAGCTAGAAAAACAAAGCATCAAAAGAGTAATAGAAAAAATTACTTTACTCATCTATTTCTGGTGTAAATGATTTATTCTTAAAAGATTTTACCTAAAAGAAATAACTAACGTTCTCTAGAATTAGCTCTTCTCTCTTTTACAACCAAAGGGTTCGCCATCATTTCTTTGTAATCTTTTCTACTGTTATAAATATCAACAGCAGCGAACATTGCCTTTCTAAACGATGCTTCTGAAGCGATTCCTTTCCCTACAATATCAAATGCTGTTCCATGATCAGGGGACGTTCTAACAATTGGAAGGCCAGCTGTAAAGTTTACACCGTTCCCTCCAGACAGTGCTTTAAAAGGAACTAGTCCTTGATCGTGATACATCGCTAATATTCCATCAAACTTACTATAATTTCCAGAGCCAAAAAGCCCATCAGCAGCGTAAGGGCCATAAGCTGTTATTCCTTCAGCATTTAATGCTTCAAGTGCAGGG
>JAGXIB010000091.1 GCA_024635865.1 Flavobacteriales bacterium | reverse complement strand
CCTCTATTCAAGAACTTAACTCTAGAGAGCATAAATCAAAATAGAAATCTAACACCTCATTAGGCTCATTTTCAATATTACCAAGGGACTTAATAAAATTGCATAGGGCAATATTTCGATATCCTATAGATTTTTCTGACGCTGAAACCTTAGATGAATAGTTGATGTCTTTATTTACAGAGAGACTTTTAATGAACGCTAGTAAATCATCTTTTGGGTTATCTAAATTGCTTAGTAGAATGTCTGAAATTACTATCGCTCCTGCATTTATAAATGGGTTTCTTGGTATTCCATTGTCATTTTCAAGCTGAATAAGTGAATTAAAACTAGTACCGGAGGGTTCTACACCAACTCTTTTCCAAATTTCTTCGTCAAGCAATTTATATGCTAAACAAAGCGAAAACACTTTAGTAATACTCTGAACTGAAAACTTTTCAAGAAAGTCTCCTAACCGAAACTTAAATTAGAGGTGTTCGAAATATGAACTCCAAATTTATTTGAATCTACAAGAGCTAATTCAGGAATATAAAAAGCTTGATTCCCTTTATCCTTAACTTTTATTATTTTTTGAAAGACTTCTTCAATTACTTCATTGTTACTCATAACTTTTTTTAGCTTTTATTAAGGTTAACATGTGTTGATACTATTTCGTTAAAGTTAGAGGTTCTTTTTATTAAAGTAAAAATTTAGAGCATAAGAGATTATAGAAATTAGTTTGATAGGTAGATTTCTAATTTATACTCTCATGCCAATAATGCAAACATCATCGATTTGATCAAGACTTCCCCTCCATGCTTCAAAAGCTTCGTCAATAAGAACTCTTTGTTCTTCCATTGTTTTTTCTTGAATAGAAAGTAATAAATTTTTAAATGGTTTTGATTTAAATTTTTTCCCTCCTTTTCTTCCTTCAGGTAAGTTTTCCCCTCCAAATTGGTCAACAAACCCATCAGAAAAGATATAAATACTATCTCCTTTATTTAGTTCGAATGTATGAGTGGTATAGGGGAGCTGCTTGTCAAATTTACCAATCGGTTGCTTATTGGCTTTTGTCTCTAAAACTTCTCCATTTCTAATAATCCATAATGGGTTATTTGCTCCCGCATATTTCAGGGTATTTTCTTCTAGCGTACATAGAGCAATGTCCATTCCGTCTTTTACTTCATTTTCAGATTTTTCAAATTCGGCTATCACGATTTCTCTTGTTTTATCTAGTATTTTTGATGGATCTAATAAGCCATATTCTCTTACGCTTCTATTTAGTCCGTTATTACATATTACAGAAACCATTGCACCTGGTACACCGTGGCCTGTGCAGTCACAAGCAGCGAAAAGAATCTTGCCCCCTTTTTGCTCCATCCAATAAAAATCTCCAGCCACAATATCCTTAGGTTTGTATAGAATAAATGACTCAGGAAGAAACTCTTTAACAATTTTATTTGTTGGGAGTATAGCAGACTGAATACGTTTGGCGTAAGTGATGCTATCCATAACCTCTTTATTCTTTTCTTCTAATTTATTATAAGCTTCATCGACTTTGTATTTCTGGCTTTCAATAATGCCTTTTTGTTTACTGGTAACTCTAAAACGGTTAAAAATAAAGCCTCCAAAAAGTATTGCCAATGCTAGGCCTCCATATAAAAAATAGGCTTGCTGTTGCTGTTGCTTATTTTTTAATTTTTCTGCAGTAAGCAGAGCGTTTTTCACTTTTGCTTCCTCTGCTGTCTTGGTACTATCTGCAATGGCTTGCTTTTCATAATTATATTTATATTCTTGGCGAATTACTTCTTTTTGATTTTCATCAGACTCTATATTTTCTTTTGTTTGAATATATAACTCATGCATAGCAAGAGCACCCTTAAAATTTCCTGTCTGCTTATAACTGGCCCAAAGGTTATTGCTTGCACTTTTTATCTCTATTGCAACTCCTATCTCTTGCGCTATTTTCAAGGCTCTCAAACTGTAGTCAATGGCTTTTACATAGTTGCCTTGATCACTATAAATGATTCCAATACTATTAAAAGAAGTAGCAATGCCTTTTTTATCGCCTATTTCTTCCTGTATTTTCAAGCTTTCAGTATTATACTCAATGGCTCTGGTGAAGTCACCTTGCTCTCTATAAACATTCCCAATATTGTTCAAAAAAATAGCAACACCTTGTTTATCTCCAATTTCCTTATCTATTTGCATTCCTTTTGTAAAATAATCAAGCGCTTTAGTAAACTCCATTTTATCACTATAAATGATTCCAATATTATTTAAAGTACTAGCAATACCCATTTTTTTTCCAATTTCCTCATCTATTTCTAAGCTCTTGGTATAATAATAAAGGGCATTTTCAAAGTCACCTTGTTCATTATAAATGCTACCAATATTATTTAAAGCACTAGCAATGCCTTTTTTATATCCGATCTCTTCATAGTTTTTTAAACTCTTGGTATAATATTCAATGGCTCGGGCATAATCACCTTGTTCATCATAGATCGTCCCGATATTATTAATCGAAGTGGCAATGCCTTTTTTATCTCCGATTTCTATATTTATTTTCAAACTTTTGGTATAGTAATCTATGGTTTTTGCAAAGTCGCCTTGCTCCCTGTAAACACTCCCTAAATTAGTTAAGGAGGCAGCAATATTCTTTTTATCTCCCGTCTCTTCTCTTATTCTTAAGCTTTTTGTATAGCAATCAATTGCTTTTGCATAGTCTGACTGAAAATAATAGGATACTCCTTGAGTGTTTAATGCCATTGCCATGTACTTCTTTTGCTTTTTTTCTTTGGCTAAATCATATTGCATTTGAGCAAAATAAAAGGCGCTATCGGATTGAGTGAACAGATAGCCATCCCAACTGATCGCATACATCGCTTTTAGCCGACTGGAATCTGGTAGAGAAGAATCATTCCAAACTCCCCAAAGACTATCCATATTAATTTGGGCATTAAGTAATAGAGGTTGTAATAGTAATAAGAGAATGAATTTTTTCATTTTCATTTTTTTTCGAAGTAACATCTTAAAACGGATTGGCTATAGTTAATAAAAAATAAAGGAGTAAACTTTCAACTTAGGCATTTGTCCCTTATTTTATTAATTTGTTGACATAAGCTTTCTTTACTTTTTTATTAATCAACTATTTTTTTGAATGATTACAACTTGAAATAAAAAACAAAAGAATAAATCATTTTATTTCTTATCTGGGGCTGATGTTCATCATTAATTAAACGGTTTTAAATACTCTTTAATCATTAATTCGTTTCCAAAGAATATCTTTTAATTCAGTAATCCCTAATCCTGCAACAGAGGAGATAAAAACTGTTTCAACATCTTTAGGTAAATCTGCTTTTACTTCTTCAATTAACTCATCGTCGAGCATATCACTTTTAGTAATGGCTAAAACCCTGTTTTTATCTAGTAGTTCAGAATTAAATTCTCGTAACTCATTCAATAAGATTTCATACTCTTTACAGATGTCGTCAGAATCAATAGGAATCATAAATAAGAGCAAAGCATTACGTTCTATATGTCTTAGAAAACGATGCCCTATTCCTTTTCCTTTGTGTGCTCCTTCAATAATACCAGGAATATCTGCCATTACAAAAGATTTAGTCTCTCTATAATTTATAATTCCTAAATTAGGAACTAATGTTGTAAAAGGGTAGTTGGCAATCTCTGGTTTAGCAGCGGTTACCACAGAAAGCAAAGTTGATTTTCCAGCATTAGGGAAACCAACTAAACCGACATCTGCCAATACTTTTAATTCAAGTATTTTCCATTCTTCTATTCCGTCTTGCCCAGGCTGAGCATATTGTGGGTTTTGATTGGTTGGAGATTTAAAGTGAGAGTTTCCTCTTCCTCCTTTACCTCCTTCTACCAAAATAAATTCTTGTCCTTCTTCTGTTATTTCACAAATAACTTCTCCAGTTTCAGCATCTTTAGCTACTGTACCGAGGGGAACATTTAAGTACTCGTCAGCACCTTCTTTACCAGAACTTAAACTTTTACTGCCTCCTTCTCCATGGTTAGCAATTACATGTTTTCTGTACTTTAAATGAAGTAACGTCCATTCGTTAGTTGTTCCTCTAATGATGATGTGGCCACCACGTCCACCATCTCCACCATCTGGTCCTCCTTTAGAAGTCAAGCGATCTCTATGGAAATGTTTAGACCCAGGTCCTCCTTTTCCAGAACGACAACAAATTTTTACGTAATCTACAAAGTTAGTGCTAGCCATTTTTTATTATGCTTCGATTGCTTTATACAACCGTTCAGAAATTTCGTCTATAGAACCCATTCCATCTATTTTTTTAAACTTATTTTTTGCTTCATAAAAGTCAGCAACAACAGCAGTATGTTTATTGTAAACTTCTATTCTATTTCTAATAATGCTCTCATCTGCATCATCAGCTCTTCCACTGTCTTTTGATCTTAGTAGAATACGTTTAACCAATTCATCATCGTTAACATCTAAAGCTAACATTACAGTTATTTCTGTTTGCATTTTAGCTAAGAATTTTTCTAACGCTTCCGCTTGAAAAGTTGTTCTTGGAAAACCATCAAAAATAAACCCTTTTGAATGTTCAGTTTTTTGAACTTCAGACTCAAGCATCCCAATAGTTACTTCATCAGGAACTAATTCTCCCTTATCTATGTATTGTTTCGCTAATTTACCAAGTTCAGTTTCTCCTTTTATATTTGCTCTAAAGATATCTCCTGTAGAAAGGTGAACAAGTTGATACTTTTCTACTAATCTAGTAGCTTGAGTTCCTTTTCCTGCACCTGGAGGGCCGAATAACACGATGTTTAACATAATTGTAGTTTTTATTAAGGCTGGTTGTGTTTTTAGCGCCTATTTTATTCGTTTATAATGTAAATGTCTTTTAGGTTTCTTCCTAACCCGTCGTAATCTAATCCGTAACCTACTAAAAATTCATTTCCTACAGTGATTGCTACATAATCAATAGGAATTTCTTTTTGGTAAGCTTTTGGTTTATAGAGTAAGGTAGCAATTTTTAAAGAAGTTGGTTGTTCTTTTGTTAAGAGTTGTACTAATCTTTCAATCGTATTTCCCGTGTCTACAATGTCTTCTATTATGATGACATGTCGATCTTTTAAGGATTCTTTTAATCCCATTATAGTATTAACATTCCCAGTAGTATTAGTTCCTTCATAAGAAGCCATTCTAATAAAAGAGACTTCACAGTTTCCTTCAAATTCTCTAACTAAATCTGCTGTAAAAAGAAAAGATCCATTCAATACGCCAAGAAAAATAGGGTTTAAGCCTTCATAATCCTTCTGTATGTCTAGGGCTAATTTTTCTATAGCCCTTTGTATTTCTTCTTTAGATAAAAAAGGTTTGAATGTTTTGTCATGTAATGTTACGTTCTTCATCTATTAAAGATTAGGCTACAAAAGTAATAAAGTTATTTAGATTAGGCATCTTGTAGGTTAATCATTTTGTTTTTGAATAAAGTTACTCATCCTTATGATGAAAACTCTTTACATGCTATTTATAAATGAGAATTATTAGTAAAAGCCGTAAAGAAACACATTTAATTATTTAGTTGAACTTTATTATTATTAATTACTCCAATAACTTTACCAGTAAATTCTGTTCCAATAAAAGGAGAATTTTTACTTTTAGAAGCAATTATTTTTTTATCAAAGGTCCATTTTTTATTAGGAGAATAAAGAACAATATTACCTAATTCATCTTTGTTTATTGTTGGAATAGCAAGTTTTAAAACCCTTCTAGGCGCTATGGCCATTTTATCTATGATTAATTCTAAACCAGTAATTGGAGCTAACTTAGTTAACATCGAAGGAAAAGCAGTTTGTAAATTAATAATTCCAAATTTAGCTAAGTCAAACTCTTTTTCTTTGTCCTCAATTTCTCTTGGCGTATGATCGGAGCAAATTATGTTGATGTTTCCTTCTATTAGCCCTTGAATTAACCCATCAATGTCTTTTTGTAATCGAAATGGAGGCATTACTTTATAGTTGGAGTCAAATGCGGTCATTACTTCGTCTGTAAACAGAATTTGATG
>JAGXIB010000090.1 GCA_024635865.1 Flavobacteriales bacterium | reverse complement strand
GGAGAAGAGTTTATTTCCATAGAAAATTGGGATGGAGATATTGAAGCTTGCCACGGGCATAAAGATAAAGAACTAGAGATAAGCAATGTAACCCAAGGCGACCCCAATAGAGTTCGAGAACGCAACCTAAAGAAAAAAATGGGTTATGAATCGACCTATAAAGGAGGTAGTAGTGATAATCCAACCCCAATAAAGATTATTATCTTCATGGTTATTCTCGTTATTTTCATCATAATAATGTCTAGAGGATGCAATGGAACATACATTCATACTGGAAGTTCTGGAAGATATCATCATATTGGTAGTGGAAGTAGCGGATCTTCATGGTCTGGAGGTGGTGGTGGTGGATTTCGTGGCGGAGGTGGTGGATTTGGAAAATAAAACCCAAGTCATGAAACAATAAATAATCATTAATCTAAAATTAAATACTTTATAAAATGTTTGGATTTTTCAAGAAAAAACAAGAGCCAATAATAGAACTTACTATAGAAAACTTAACTGTTGGTGCAACGTTGGAATATGACATGCAAACATGGGTAGTGCAAGAAATCTATACCTATATTTGGGAGAATAACTCTAAATCCAGAACATATAAAATAAGTGATGGGAAAAGGGTTTTATTTTTAGAAGTTGAAAATGAAGAAAGTCTTTTAATGACACAACCTTCAGAAATTGAAAAAACAGCACCAAACTTTAAACAAGAGGTATTAGATACTTCGACTGTTCCAGAAAACTTAATTTATAATAGTGAAATTTATAAACTTACTGAAGAGTCTTTTGGGAATTACCAAAAGGAAGGTGACGAAGGTTGGTCTGAGTTAACAGCTTGGATGTTTTGGAACGATAAAGATGAGTTCATTTGTATAGAAAGGTGGAGTAAGTTTGAATTTGAAGCTCATTTAGGAAAAAAAATAAACCCTTTTTCGATAGATAATTTATTACCAGGAAAATAAAAATTATGACTGACTTTTTTACTAACCCAAATAGTTATTTTGCAACGTTTGCATACACCGCGCTAAGTTTAATTTTTCTAATCATAAGCCGAAAAGCATATCAACTGCTTCATAAAGAAATAAACATGAACCATGAGTTAGTAGAGCGAGATAACTTTGCTTTTGCTTTTGCTAATGTTGGATACTTGTCTGGAGTTATCATCGCTCTTGGCGGAGCTTTAACTGGGGATTCATCAGGAAACTTAATAAATGACCTTATTGGGTTTTCATTGTATGCTTTAATGAGTATTGTACTTCTTAACTTGAGTATTATCTTAAATGATTTCTTAATCTTAAGACGAATGAATTTGAAGCATGAATTGGTTGAGGATCAAAATATTGGTGTTGGAGTTCTAGAAGCAGCAATATCCATAGCAACAGGTTTAATTATATACGGAGCAGTATCTGGAGATAGCCATCATGATGTGATAAATGGCTTTTTAAGCACCGCTATTTTTTGGGCTATCGGAATGGGAATATTTGTTCTTTCCACTTTTGTTTATAATGCTATTTTAAACTTTAATTTATTAGAAGAAATAAAGAAAAATAACGTTGCTGTTGGAGTAGCCTATTCAGGAGTTATCATCTCTATTGCGAACCTAATTAGAAGTGGAATTCAAGGTGACTTTATTTCTTGGGAAGCTTCTGGCTATTCTATCCTTTATAATTCTATCATTGCTTTGGCTGTATTGCCGATAGTAAGAGTAATCGCTGACAAACTGTTACTTCCTGGGCAAAAGTTAACGGATGAATTAGTGAACCAAGAAAAACCTAATGTTGGAGCTGGTTTAATAGAAGCGTTCGCTTATATTAGTTGCTCAATTCTGTTAGACTGGACGTTGTAATGAAACAAATTGAGTCATTTTTAACTGATCAATCTTTTTTGAAATTAACTAGGCTTATAGCGGCTAGTTCATTTATTATTACCTTAATCGTTTTGATCTGGGCCACAAATAAGAGCTTTGACTTCACTGATGAAAGTTTCTATGCAATTGGTTACTATTTCAATCTAGACATAGATAACACTGTCATTTTCTTTCATAAAATCTATAACTTCTTTTTCGGCTTTTTAAACTTTACTCTTCTTCAAAACAGACTTCTAGCTATAATCTTGACTTTAGCATGTTCTTTAACTTTGGCTTACAATAGTTTGTTATACTTTAATTTAAAAGACAAGTTTCTACTTCTAACTACAACTTCTACAATTGGTTTTTTAGGATACTTCATCTATCCAATGGCTCTCTCCTACAACTCTATTGGAGCATTATTAATTATGCTAATTATTAGTGCAACACTTAACTACCTTAACAAAAGAAAAAAGGTCATGCTATTTCTCATTGGATTTCTAGCTACTTTAATTGTTTTAAATAAGTTTACCAATCTACTTTTTTTAGTGTTGGGGTTAATTGGTGTTTTATTTTTTAACTATAAAGAGTTTAAGTTTTCTAAAAAAGGACTTGCCTTAAGTACTGGCATTCTTGTTATAGGAACATTGTTTCCGCTCCTTATACTTTTTCCTTCTATTAAAGAACTGAAAGAACTAATTAATGGTTTTTTTTACGGCCTTTCTTTAAGCACAAGTCACGATTTAGGTGAAATGATCTCTCGATTTAATAATGAGTTACTAAGGCTATTAAGCTTTTCTATTTACCTTATTCCAATAATTACTCTTTTAATGCTTCTTACTTTTTCTAAAAAAGCCCTTTTTCTAAAACACCAAAGCCTGATCATCTCAATCACAATCATTCTTACTTTTCTTTTCCTTGAATATTCAACCCATGGCTTTACAGGCCCGTATAACGTCTCTGTTTTTTATTACCTTATTTTTCTAACATCCCTTTCTTTAATTCTGTTTTATAATAAAAAAATAAAAGCTAAAAAAGAGTTTTTATTTGGGCTTGTTTTTATTGTAACACCATTTATAATTAGTCTAGGAACAAACAACTCTTTATTTATTCATTTTACTTTTAACGGTGGGGTTTTTGGTTTAGGACTCTTTCTAATTATAAGTAATATCCCCAACAATAGGCTAAAATACCTCTTAATTATTATTACTGTTTTAACAGCTAGTTTTCAAATTAGCTATAATAAAATTAATAACCCCTATCGGTCAGAAGCATTAACTTTTCAAACAGAAGAAATAACAAACATTCCTTACCTAAAAGGAATAAAAACAACACCAGAAATAGCAACAACAATTAATGAATTAAAAGAATTAAAAAACCACCCTGCTAAGAAAGTGTTTTTATGCTCTCATCAGCTTGGGGTAAGTCTTGTTTTAGATAAACAACCCTTATTTTTTTCATGGATAGATAAGTCCAGTTATCATTTAATTAGTGATTATTTAGAAAACAAGAAAGAGGAATTAGATCAAAGTATTTTGTTTTTTATCCCTTCAAATAAAGAAGAAAAAGCAACTATTATCTCTGAACTCTCAACCTCAAAACAGTTGAATTTTTTATCCAACTATCGATACATGAAGTCGATAAAAATAAACGAAACCTTTTTAGATATTTACGGTCTAAAAAACATTGAAATAAGAAATGATGCTATCCTTAAGTAATAAAACAACCTTACTTATTTTCAGCTGTTTAGTTTTTTTACTAACTATTGTTTTATGGGGAGCCAATAAAGGTTTTGATTTTACAGACGAAAGCTACTACTACATTGGTTACTATTTCAAAATAGAAACCAACCTTAGTATCTCTTTTTTTCATAAAATATATCTTGCCTTTTTTGGATGGATGAACCTGACTATTCCAGAGCTTAGAATTTTAAGAGCCTTACTTATGCTAAGCAGCATTGTTTTTTCTAGCTACTCAGTGGCAAAATACTTTTCAATAAAAAACAAATTAGAACTAGTCGCTTTTGCTTCAGCATTTTCTTTTCTAAGCTATGCTTTCTACCCCAACTCAATTTCTTACAACACCTTTTCTAGTTTTTTTGTTTCGGTTTTAATCGGGTTAGTCTTTCAAATTAAATACACTCGACATAAATTATTTATGGGTGGTTTAATTGGCTTTTTTTCTGCTTTACTAATCTTAAATAAATTTACTAACGGGTTATTTTTGGTTGTTTTTGCACTTGTCTTTTTAACAACAGAAAGAAAGAAAATTTACCTCTTCTACACCAAAAAAAAGAAAGAGTTTGGGGGGGTGTTTATAGCTGTAATTCTTGGAAGTATAATTGCTATTGGCTTTGTTTTTGAATCCATTACAAACGTAAAAGAAAGCATAACGGAACTTATTAAAGGTGTTTTAATGTTAGAGGGACATAATCTGTCTTCGGTTATTACAAGTTATTTTTATGGCTTAATACATCTCGTTTCTAACAGTAAGTGGTTGTTACTAATTCTTACTGTTACTATTCTTATTTTAAGAAATACCCCACTTAAAAAGAGTGCAGCCTACGTCACTGCACTTTTGCTTTTCCTGCTTTTTATAAACGGTCAATCTATCATAATTCCTATTGGTCTTTACATTCCGTACTTTGTCTTTATTGTAGGTCTTCTTTTACTAAAGTTATTTATAGAAAAATCGTTTCTAACCAAAAACACCTTTTTTGCACTCTTTTTTATCGTCGCTCCTTTTTTGGTTAGTTTTGGAACTAATAACAGCCCTTTTATTCATTTTATATTTTGTGGAGGCCTTATTGGAATAGGTCTCTTTCTGTTACTAATTAACTATTCTAAATCATTAAAGTTTTTATTCGTTTTATTTTTATTAATAAGTTTATCCATGCAGGTTTTTTCAGGTTTTGTAATTCACCCTTTTAGACTTAATAAAAACCTGTTGTGCCAAGAAAATAAAATTGAAAACATTCCAGCGTTCAAAGGTTTAAGTTTAGATAGAGAAACTGACCAGTTTATCTCAAGTGTTCTCGAATTAAAAGATCACCCTAGTAAATACATATTTACACTAACTGACTTATTTGCTATCAGTTTAATTTTAGATAAACAGCCCTACCCTTTTTATTGGTTAAATGAATCTAATATCACTAACCTTTCAAAAGTTGTATCCTTTGAAATAGATCCTGAACAGCTTTTAATTATTATTCCTGAAGAACAAATGTTAAAAAGTAAAACTCAGGAGGCTTTTCTAAAAATAGGCGTTAATTTCACACGAGATTATTCAATTATCAAATCAATAAAATATAGAAAAGCTACCATTAACTTTTATGCGCATAACCAAACAACAACGTTAAGTTACAAATGAGCACAAGTCAACGTAAATCAAATGTTCTTAAAATAGCATTATTCGCTACCGGAATAAGTGGTATTGTGGCTGAGTATATCTTGTCTACATTGGCTTCTTATTTTATTGGAAATGCTGTTGTTCAGTTTGCTCTAATTGTTTCTACGATGCTATTTTCTATGGGGCTGGGAAGTCGCCTGAGTAAATACTTTGAAAAAGACTTACTTACTAAGTTTATTTATTTAGAGCTTGCTCTTTCATTTTTAGTTTCGTTTTGTGCGCTTGCTGTTTATGTTACCTACGGTAGGTACTCTCCTGTATTTATTTATTTCCTAGCAATTATTATTGGGTTGCTTATCGGTCTTGAGATTCCAATTGTAACACGATTGAACGAAGAGTTTGAAGAACTAAAAATTAATGTTGCCTCTGTATTAGAAAAGGATTACTATGGAAGCTTAGTTGGAGGACTATTTTTTGCCTTTGTAGGAATGCCAATATTAGGTTTAACTTATACTCCTTTTGTTTTAGGTCTATTAAACTTTGTAGTTGCTCTTTTTACTTTTATCCAATTAAGGAAAGTAATCTCTAAACAGGATGTTAAAAAAATTACAATCTTGTTTATTGTGCTAGGTTCAGTTATTCTAACAGGGTTTTACTTTGCTGAGCCAATCACTCTTCATGGAGATCAAAAAAAATATAGAGATCAAATCGTTTACCAAACAGAGACAAAATACCAAAAGATTGTTTTAACAAAGTGGCAAAAAAACTATTCATTATTCATCAACGGAAACTTACAACTTTCTTCATTTGACGAACACATGTATCATGAACCATTGGTTCATCCAGTCATAAATCTGGCTGAAAACAAAAAAAGAGTTTTAATTCTAGGAGGAGGAGACGGTTGTGCAGTTCGAGAGATACTAAAATATAACGAAGTAGAAGAAATAACACTCGTAGATTTAGACCCAAAAATGACCGAATTAGGTAAAGAGCACCCAGCATTTTTATCTATGAATGAGAACGCATTAAATAACCCGAAAGTGTCTATTAAAATTAATGATGCCTTTCAGTTTTTAGAAGACCATAACTTATTATTCGATGTAATTATTATTGATTTACCAGATCCCAATAACGTAGATTTAAACAAACTTTACACCAAGGAGTTTTACTTTTTATGTAAGAAGCGATTAGCGAAAAACGGAGCGCTAATTACACAGGCAGGAAGTCCTTATTATGCAAGTAAAGCGTTCTACTGTATTGAAAAAAGTATGCAAGCAAGTGGCTTTAATACACTACCATTACATAACCAAGTTTTAACTATGGGACAATGGGGCTGGATTATCGCAAGTAAAGATCTTTCAAGTCAACTGATCAAAGAAAATATTACTTCTTATAATTACGATAGCTTAAGCTTGAAATGGTTAAACAATGATGCTTCAAAAGGGATTACATTATTTGGAAAACCTTTAACTGACACAACAAACACTTCTATTAACACCTTATTCAACCCTGTTTTATATACCTATTACAAAGCTGGTAATTGGAAAATTTATTAAAATAGGTTACATTTATAATCGATAAAAAAATCATTAAAAAACCAGCTGATGGCAACTCATTTTGAAAAAATAAAAAACTACCTAATTGAACTTGGACACGACATTACTTATGAAAACGCTGAGGATGAAGTTTTCGTTATTAACGATGACGAATTAGGCCTTCAAAACCTTGTTTTAGGCTGTGCAGACCCAATTTTAATTATAGAACAATATTTGTTTGATATTAAAAAAAACAATCTTGATGCTTACCGTTTTTTATTAGAAAACAATAGAACGATAGTTCATGGGGCTTTTGTGTTAGATGAGGGAGGATCAAAAGTAATCTTTAGAGATACACTTCAAATAGAAAACTTAGACCTAAACGAGCTAGAAGGAAGTATTAATTCTTTGAGTCTATTATTAAGTGAGCATGCTACAGAACTAATTAAATTCTCGCATCAATAATAATATATCAGCGAATTTTATTAAACCTCTCCATTTAATTCACACATAATCTCTGCGAAGAGGCCGTATGATTTAATACGATCTTCACTATCATAGATATTAGTTACCGCTATCAATTCGTCTACTTGAGTGGCTTCTATAAATGATTTGACTTTCTTCTTAACCGTTGCCTTACTCCCTATAAAAGAGTATTTCAGCATTTGCTGAACTGAAGGATGTTCACGCATTTCGCTTAGCTCAACTGTCATTTCGGTTGGCGCTTGCATAAAACCTCTTTTGCCTGTTAACAAACCTATTATCATTCTATAAAGCGAAGTCGAAATACGTTCAGCCTCTTCTTCTGTGTCGGCTATGATGACATTAATACCCGCTAATGTATAAGGTTTTTCTAATGCTTTAGAAGGTTGAAATTCACGATGATAAATTTCAAATGCACTCATTAATTGTGCCCCAGCAAAATGACTTGCAAATGCATAAGGCAATCCTTTCTTTGCCGCTAAATGAGCACTATCTGTACTAGATCCTAAAATATAAATTGGGACATCAACGCCTTCAGCTACAGTAGCACGCACCTTTTCTGTTGCATTGTCGGTAGAAAAGTAATTCTGTATTTTTTGAACTTCATCTGGAAAAGACATTGCTGCTTGGTAAAAATCAGAACGAATAGCTTTCGCTGTTTCTTGGTCAGTTCCAGGAGCTCGCCCTAGCCCTAAGTCAATTCTATTTGGATATAAGATACCCAAGGTGCCAAACTGCTCTGCAATGATTAAGGGAGAGTGGTTGGGTAACATAACACCTCCCGAACCTACACGAATGTGTTTAGTTCCTTCAGCAATTTTTCCGATTAAAATAGAAGTTGCACTACTACCTATTGCTTCAGAGTTATGATGTTCTGCTAACCAATAACGTTTATATCCCTTTTCATCTGATGCTTGAGCTAGCGCTAACGAGTTATCGAACGTTTCGAATAAAGTACTTCCTTGTGACACTATAGCAAGGTCTAATATAGAATATTCGGTTTGTTTTGTAGACATAGCATTAATTTAAAAACTAAAGCCTCGGGTTACCCTCTGCTTATTTTATTACCCTAATCTAAAGCGTTAAGAAGCACAAAGGTATCGATTAGTTTAGTTAAAAAAACTAGAAAAGAAGAAGACAAAAAACTCTTAAAATGCTGAAATAAAAGACTTAAAAAGTGCTCTAAAAACGAAATCAAAAAAAAGTGGCATAAAATTGGGTATATTTTAATTATATTTGTTAACTTTTTAAAATACAATAGGGAATTATGAAAAAATATTACGTTACGTTTTTGTTGATATCATTAAGTTTATTGATGGGAGCTTATGCACAAGATACAGGTTCTTGTTATGAGCAATATAGGAAAGTATTTGAAAACAGAGGGGCTGACCCTGTAGAAGATGGAGCTCATGATAATATCATATTAACGGTTAGAGAAGGAGATGACGCAAATTGCTATGTTGCAAGAGCAGTTGTACAACAAGGTCAGATTGTAGAAATAGATTTATATTTTGAAGATGGTTCTTTCGAAAAGAAAGAATATGAGTTTAAAGATAAGTCGTCTTGGTCTATTCATAATGGAATGTCTAAAACAAAAATTACAGAAAAAGACGAGTACATTAACATTATGTTTGTTAATAAAATAAAACCGAAGAGAAAAAAGTTGAAAAAAGCACCTATGCCGAATTTTGACTTAAACTAAAAAGCTTTACATTACTAAAACTGAAAATCCATTCAAGAGAATGGATTTTTTTGTTTCTAATTATGACCTTCTTTAAACTAGATATATTTGAGATCATATTGTTAGGAAGTGCTCTTCTCTTTTTTTGGTGGGCCACTTACCTCAACCATAAAAAAAACAACTTTGCTTTAAAGTCTTTGTTTATAGGATCCTTTCTTTTAGGACTATTTTACGCAGGATTAGATCCTTTTCTTAACTTATGGGATGAACAGTTTCATGCTTTAGTTGCTAAAAATTTGGCCTCGGACTTTCTAACTCCGAAACTTTATAAAAACCCTTCTTTACCTCTAAACTATAAATACTGGACTGCCAATGAAGTTTGGTTACATAAACAACCCTTGTTCTTATGGCAAATTGCATTAAGCATTAAGGTTTTTGGTGCGACGACTTTTGCCGTTAGACTGCCCAGTGTTATTATGCATAGCCTACTTCCTATTCTCATTTATAAAACAGGAGAGATTATATTTAATAATAGAGCTGGGTTTTACGGAGCCTTAATCTTCGCTGTTTCGTCTTACCCCTTAGAGCTAGTTGTTGGAAAATACGCTACAGACCATAATGATATTGCTTTCCTGTTTTATACTACTGCAAGCTTTTGGGCTTGGTTCGAATACCAAAAAGAGAATAAGTGGTATTGGCTTATTTTAATTGGAGTTTTTAGTGGTTGTGCTGTTTTAGTAAAATGGCTATTAGGATTATTAATTTATGTTATTTGGGCCGTTGTGAAACTATCTACTGAGAAGAAGAAGTTACTAGTGACTAAAAGCTACTTTCCTTTACTCATTTCTTTTGTAATTTGTTGTATTCTATTTGTTCCTTGGCAAATCTATAGTTTCTCTCTATTTCCAGAGGAAGCAGCTCATGAGTTTTCATACAACTCAAAACATTTATTTGAAGCAATTGAAGGTCATGGAGGAAGTTGGTCTTTTCACTTTACTGAAGGGATAAAAAAACTATATGGAGATAGTTTTATTGTTCTTATTGTCATAATTACAGCGGTTATTTTAACGATTATTAAATCAGAAAACATAAAGTATAAAATCTTCTTTACATCATTAATCATTGTTATTTACCTCTTCTTTTCTTTAGTAGCTACAAAGATGGTTTCCTACCCTATAATTATTTTTCCTTTTGTTTGTCTATCGATTGGTTTCCTAATTAACTACACCTCTAACCTTATAAAATCTTTAAGGCTTAATCAAATTATTAGTAAAGTTACACTTATAATTATTTGTCTTTCGGCATTTAACTATAATCAACTATATTCCAATCATATTAAGAGTAGAAAGGAAAGTGAAAAAAACTTAGTTGGTGAGTTTAAAGAATTAAGGATGATAGAGTCGCTTGACAACTACCTAAAGAAAGAAAAGTATGTTTTATTTAATAATTCAATAACTCCTTATGGTCACATTGCTACTATGTTCTTTACTCAATATGAGTCTTATTCCTTTATTCCAAGTGAGGAACAAATACAGTTTCTAAAAAATAAGAATAGTAAAATAGCCTGTTTAAACAATGGAGTATTGCCTAGCTATATTTTACATGACAAAACTATTCGATTAGTTCCATTGCCTAAGAAGTAATTTTACCATTTCAGAAACCTACCTTAAACAAAAAAAGCCATTAGAAATCAATCTAATGGCTTTTTACTTTAGAGTAAACTCCTTTTATTTTAAATCAAACTTAATTCCCTGAGCTAACGGTAAACTTGCTCCCCAGTTAATTGTATTTGTTTGTCTTCTCATGTAGACTTTCCAAGCATCAGATCCAGACTCACGTCCACCACCTGTTTCCTTTTCACCTCCAAAAGCACCTCCAATTTCAGCACCTGAAGTTCCAATGTTTACATTAGCAATACCACAATCAGAACCTATTTGAGATAAAAACTCTTCTTGCTCTCTCATGTTCATGGTCATAATTGCTGAAGATAACCCTTGAGGAACATCATTTTGAATTTCAATCGCATTACTTACATCTCCACTGTATTTCATAATATATACTAGCGGAGCAAATGTCTCTGTCTGTACTACTTTAAAGCTATTATCAACAATTGCAATAGATGGTTCTACATAACATCCACTTTCGTATCCAGCACCTTCTAAAAGGCTTCCTTCTACTAACATCTCAGCTCCTTCTGCTTTAGCCGCTTCAATGGCATCAAAATACATTTTTACTGCATCTTTATCAATTAGTGGCCCAACGTGATTAGATTCATCTAAAGATGATCCAATTTTTAATTGTCCGTAAGCACTTTTCAATACACTTTTCACTTCGTCAAAAATAGATTCATGAATAATGATACGACGAGTAGAAGTACATCTTTGTCCTGTTGTTCCAACAGCTCCAAATACTAATGCTGGTAAAACCATTTTTAAATCAGCAGTAGGCGCTATAATTACAGCGTTATTTCCTCCTAACTCTAATAAAGATTTCCCTAAACGAGCGGCTACTGTTTGACTAACAGCTTTACCCATACGAGTAGAACCTGTAGCAGAAACTAAAGGAACTCTTTTGTCCTGAGACATTAATTTTCCTATTTCAGCATCTCCAACAACTAAACAAGAAATTCCATCTGGTGCGTCTTCGTTATCTTCAATTACTTTATTGATTATATTTTGACAAGCAATACCACATAATGGTGTTTTTTCTGATGGCTTCCAGATACAAACATTTCCAGCAATCCAAGCTAAAGCTGTATTCCAACTCCAAACAGCAACCGGGAAGTTAAATGCAGAAATAATTCCTACAACTCCAAGTGGATGATACTGGTCATACATTCTATGACTTGGTCTTTCTGAATGTAATGTTGATCCGTTTAATTGCCTAGACAATCCAACAGCAAAATCACAGATGTCAATCATTTCTTGAACTTCTCCAAGACCTTCTTGTAGTGACTTCCCCATTTCGTATGAAACTAATGCTCCTAACGCTTCTTTTTGCTTACGCAATTCATCTCCAAACTGACGAACAATTTCTCCTCTTCTAGGAGCTGGAACATTACGCCATGACTTAAAAGCTTCTTGTGCTTTTAAAATACTTGCTTCATAATCTGCAGCTGTTGCAGCATTAATGCTTGCTATTAATTTTCCGTCTACAGGAGAATAAGATTTAATCTTCTCTCCTTTTGTTGCTAACCATTGTGTACCTATAGCAGCACCATGGTTTTCGTCTTCAATTCCTAAAGTAGTTAATACTTTTTGAATGTCTATTGTTTCGTTCATTACTTCTAACATGCGTTTTTTAGTTTTGAGAATAATTATACATTTCTTCAACAAAGGTAAGGCTTAATTTTAGGAAAACCAACGTTGAGTGGTTAAGTCTTAGAAACAAAAAAAGCACTAACCCTAAGGTTAATGCTTTCTATTTTCTTTTTAAAAATGACTAAACTACTTGCATAGAACCCATTTGCCATCCGCCTCCATTGTAGACATTTGACATTCCGTTCTGCTCTAAAAACATCGTAGCCTGGCCACTTCTGTTTCCGCTAGCGCAACATAAAACAATATCACCTTCTATCTTTTTAAACTCTTCAACTCTATCTGGAACCTCATTTAAAGGAATATTAATAGACCCTTCTACTTTTCCCATTGAGAATTCTCCCGGTGTTCTGACGTCAATGATTGTTGCTTTGTTAAAATCTACATTTTCTAAACTCATCTTATTTTTATTTTTATGTTAATTTTATTTTTTGTGTCTTGATTAAAGTAATGTACTTGGACAAACGTATGCTGATAATGTTAAGTTTGTTTTGTCTTTTATTGCAGCAAAACCTCCTTGAACATCAATCACATTCTCTATTCCATTAGCTTTCAAAATAGAAGCTGCTATCATAGAACGGTAACCTCCAGCACAGTGAATATAGTAAGTTTCGTTTTTATCGAATGCACTTAAGTTCTTCCATAAGGTATCTAAAGGTTCGTTTCCTGCATCGATTGCATGTTCTGACAAGTATTCAGATTCCTTTCTTACATCTACAAGGTTAATTCCTTTTACTAAGTCAGCTTCCATTTCTGTAGCTATAATAGATTTTAAACTCCCCGTCTTCAACCCAGACTCAATCCATTTTTGCATTCCTCCTTTTAAGTATCCTAAAGAATTATCGTAACCGATTCTTGCTAGTCTAGACACCGCTTCTTCCTCTCTTCCAAAAGGAGCAACTAATATAATTGGTTGTTTAATGTTTTCTATCAAAGCCCCAACCCAAGGAGCAAACTGACCATCTAGTCCAATAAACATTGAACCTGGCACATGAGCCTTTGCAAACTCTTGTTGTGACCTACAGTCTAAAACTAAAGCTTCTTTATGTTCAGACATTGACTTAAAAGTCTCTGCTTCTAGTGCAACACTTCCTCTTTCCAAAATAGAGTCGATATCGATATTGATCGCTTTATTCATCATTACATTCTTAGGAAAGTATTGAGGCGGTGCAACTAAACCAGTTAACACTTCTTTTACAAACTCATCTTCCGTCATGTCTGCTCTTAAAGCATAGTTAACTTCTTTTTGATGACCCAACGTATCGAAAGTTTCTTTACTCATGTTCTTCCCACAAGCAGAACCTGCTCCGTGGTTAGGGTAAACAATTACCTCATCTGCCAAAGGCATTAATTTATTTCTTAATGACTGGAATAAATGTCTCGCTAAATCTTCTTCTGTTACATCTGACTTCACTGCTAAATCTGGTCTTCCAACATCTCCAATAAACAATGCATCTCCTGTAAAGATACATTGATCTTTACCTTCTGCATCTTTTAACAAATAAGTGCTAGACTCCATAGTATGACCAGGAGTATGTAACAGCTCTAACGTTAAATCTCCTACCTTAAAGATTTCTCCATCTTTTCCTTTGTGAAAATCAAAGTCTGCTACCGCGTTTGGTCCAAATACAATTGTTGCTCCTGTTTTCTTTGCTAAATCAATATGACCTGAAACAAAATCAGCATGAAAATGTGTTAGAAAAACATATTTAATTTTAGCATTGTGTGCTATTGCTTTTTCTAAATAAGGTTCAATGTCTCTTAATGGATCTATGACTACAGCCTCTCCTTTAGACTCAATATAATATGCTGCCTCTGCGAGACACTTTGTATACATTTGTTCTATTCTCATAACTCAATATATTTATTTAATAATGGTTTATTAATTTTACACTACAAAAGTAGGGTAGTTAGTTTGTTTTCACAGTAACTTAGGTTACAATTTGTATTACTTGTATAAATTTAACAAATTCTGAAACAAAAAAAAAGATTATAAATGGATTTATAACCTTTTTTAAGTCAGTTAGTTTATGTTATTTCTTAATAATTTTTTTTGTAATTAACTCTCCTTTAGAAGTCACTAATTGAACAAAGTAAAAACCAGCATTTAAATCTGAAAGGTCAAAACTGTTTCCAACAGTTGAAACTTGTCTTACAACTTGTCCGCTTGCATTAGTAATAGTAACTGCTGAAATAGGATTACTAACTCCAGAAATAGTAACCGTGTTTTCTACAGGGTTAGGGTATAATGAAACTGTATTCTTATTTTCATTAACTGAAGTTGGAGTGCTACTTTTTGTAAATTTATAATTACTTTCGTAACCTACTTAAACAAGCTTAGTAATATTTAATGGTTAAACCAAAAAAACACCTCGGACAGCATTTTTTAATTGACGACAGCATTAGTTTTAATATTGCGAAGGCATTAAAAAACACCGATAATTACTCTCATGTAATAGAAGTCGGACCAGGAACTGGAGCTTTGACTAAACATTTATTGGCCAACGAAAACTACACGACCATTGCAGCAGAAATTGATAGAGAGTCAGTTGTTTACTTAAAACAACACTACCCTCAATTAAAAGTAATAGAAGAAAGTTTTTTAGGATTAGATTTTGATAAAATCACCGATGGTAATTTAGCTGTTGCAGGTAATTTTCCCTACAACATCTCTACTCAAATACTATTTAAGGTCTACGAAGAGAAACATCGTGTGCCAGAAGTGGTGGGAATGTTTCAGAAAGAAGTTGCTGAACGTGTAGCAGAAAAACCTGGTTCGAAAAAATACGGAATCTTAAGTGTGCTACTTCAAGCTTTTTACGACATAGACTATCTATTTACGGTAGAACCAGAGGCTTTCGAACCTCCGCCAAAAGTAAGGTCCGGAGTAATAAGAATGGTTAGAAACAATATTACTGATTTAGGTTGCGACGAAAGCAAATTTAAAGTTGTAATTAAAACAGCTTTTAACCAACGTAGAAAAATGCTAAGAAGCTCGCTTAAACCGTTTCTTAATGACGAGCAAAAAGCAATGGATTTATTTACTAAACGACCAGAGCAATTAGGTGTTCCTGAGTTTATTGAGATTACTAATTTGCTGTTTGGGTAAAAAAGTTAACACAGTAGTATTCTGTTATAAACTAAACCTTCTTCTTCCTTAATGCGAAAACAATAAAGACAACACCGATTAAAATTCCAGGAACACTTAACCATTGTCCCATATTTAGTGATGCGTTTGCTAAAGAATCCGTTTGGTGTTCTTTCCAAAACTCAACGATAAAACGTGCAGAAAACATTAACAAAAAGAAAACGCCAAAAACTAGGCCTTCTCTCTTATACCATTCTTGTTTCCAGTAGCCCCAAATCAATAATAGAAAAATAGAAAAGTAGCTGATTGCTTCTAGTATTTGAGTTGGAATACGTGGAATAATTCCTAGAGTAGCAGTAATACGAATACCATCGACTGTTTGTTGAATGTTTGGTTTTTGCTTTGTAGCGAAATAATGTTGTTCGTTAGAATTATAATCCTGATAAGTATTGGCATAGAAAGTCTTGTAAAAATCTTCAGCATCTACTGCTTTAACATTTGGCTCATTGATTATGATTGTAACTTCTTTTTGAGGAAAACTAAATCCGTCTCTTTCTATTTTAGTATCTTTTTCTTCTGAGAAAGTAATATTTTCTGATGAAGCATAGAAGTATCGAGCAATTGACTCCTTTGCTTCATACTGAAAGAAGAAAGCTGTATTTGCTTCACTTTTATCTCCAATAATCTCTGAGTTCATTAAGTTCCCCACACGAATTAAACCTGCTGCAAGCGCAACGGTGATAACGACTTTATCTAACGTCCATAATACTGTTTTTGTTCCTTTGGTGACTCTCTTGGCATAAATCCACATGGCTATAACTATAGCAATAGCAGCTCCATGACTTGCTAACCCACCTTTCCAAACTTGAGGAATTTCCATTAAATGTTGCGAGTAATAACCCCATTCGTAAAAGAACACATGACCTAAACGAGCTCCGACAACAGTTCCGACAACAGCATACATTAAAATTTTATCAAGCCATTCGTCACTAATATTTTCCTTAGCAAACATCTTTTTCATTAGGGTAAAACCCGCAAAAAAGGCCAATCCAAATAATAAGCCATAATAACGAATCATAATTGGTGACTCAATAATATTAGGGTTTACATCCCAGGTAATAAAAGCAAAAAGACTCATAATGTTAGATTAACTATTGAAGAACAAAGGTAGTATATAATTTTATTGTTTAATCAATTTAAGGTATAAGAGCTCTTTTATTCATTAAATGCAGGTAAATTTGTTTCGTAAATGGAAAAAAATATTCTCATACTCATCTGCATCTCCTTAGGAGTTATTTCTTTCCGTTTGTGGTATAAGAGTTTCTCGAGAAAGAAGCAACAAAGAAAGCGATTTAAAAGAGGATTAAAACTAGAACAAAAAGCTGCAAGTTTTTTAGTTTCGAAGGGATTTACGATAATTGATGAGCAAGTTGAATATCAACATACCTATTTAATTAATGGTGAAGAGCACAGTTCAAAAATAAACATAGACTATTTAGTAGAAAAGAACGCTAAAGTTTTTGTTGTAGAAGTAAAATCTGGAAAATCTGCCATTTCAATTAAAAACAGGAGCACCAGAAGGCAAATCCTAGAATATGCTGTAACTATAGATTGCGATGGCATATATTTACTAGACATGGAAAATAAAGAGTTACAATTAATTGAATTTCAATTTTCAAATACGGAGGTAAAAAGCAAGAGTAATAAACTTTTATTAGCATTAGTAAGTTTGGTGTTTGTTCTTTTATATATTATTTACCGCCTACTTTATTAGAATAATTACCTTAGCCCTTCGAAAAAAAAGGCTGTAATGAAATTCATTGTTCTTATTTTATTTATTATAATCTGTCACTCAGCTAATGCGCAAAGAAAGCATTGGATAAATACAGCTGGAATAGAAGTAAAAAAAGACGTTGCAACTAATTATTATACACTCTCTAAAACAGATGCTAAAACTTACATCTATAAAAACTTTCTAAAAGAAAATGATAGTCTTTGTGAGGAGGTTAATTATCCCACAAAAGAAATATTAAGCAAAGAAGGTAGTTATATTTTATATTTTAATAATGGTAAAATTGCAGAGAAAGGGAGTTACTTAAATAATTTAAAATCCAATCTTTGGCGTTATTACAATCAAGAAGGTAAATTAGAAAAAACTATTTCGTTTATAAATGGAGTTAAAGAAGGGAAGCAAACAGATTATTATAATAATGAAAAACCAGAAGCAACATATCGTTATAAAAAAGGAAATTTAATAAGTCTTATTGAGTTATACGACGATACTGAAGCTTCAGTATTCAAAGAAGACACCTCAGAAATAGCTGTTTATTCTTTTACAGATCATGAAGCTGAATTTCCAGGAGGAGAAAAGGCATTAAACTTGTTTCTAGGACAAAACAGTAACGATTCAAAAGAAAGTAATGCAACCATTTACCTCTCTTTTAATGTTGATTCTAAAGGAGTTGTTACCGAGATAATAATTAACAAAATCACAAAAAATAACATTAGTGAAGAATATTTAAAACGAGCAATGAAACTTGTAGCAAAAATGCCTCAATGGGAACCAGCAATGAAACGAGGGAGAATTGTTAAATCTAGAAAACAAATAAAAATTGACCTTTAACTAAAAGCAAATAGTTTTCTCTTTCATTAAACCTTCAATTTTACATTAACCAGTTTCCTCAAATAAATAATTATCTTTGCCCCTTTAAAACTTAGAATTAGAAAACATGGCAATAAACGAAGATTTATTTAAGAAAGTAGTTTCACACGCAAAAGAATTTGGATTTGTTTTTCCAAGTAGCGAAATATATGATGGTTTAAGTGCTGCATACGATTATGCTCAAAATGGAGTAGAACTAAAAAATAACATCAAAAAATATTGGTGGATGAGTATGGTTCAAATGCATGAAAACATTGTAGGGTTAGATGCTGCAATATTTATGCAT
>JAGXIB010000089.1 GCA_024635865.1 Flavobacteriales bacterium | reverse complement strand
TTAGATGAGAGAAGAGGAGAAATAATAAAAGCTTACTTAGTAGAAAAAGGAATAGATGAATCTAGATTTACTATTCAAAATCATAGTTCTCTGAGAGCAGCCTCTGAAGGAGCAGCTGAAATAGATAAAGCTAAAAATAGAAGAGTTGAGTTTAAAGTGATAGAGTAATACTAGTTTTTAAATAATTAGAAGGGTGGTAGTTTATTAATAACTACCCTTTTTTTTATGATTAAATTTAATGGCTAGTCTTGTTCATTATAAAGGTAGTATTCACTTAGTTCGAAAACAGCTCTTTATATAAGTTAGGGCAGGAATTTCCCTTATTTTTTTCATGATTTAGCCTATTAATAAAAGTAGAAGTTTTCTATTTCTCATCATAGGTTAGGCTATTGTAGAATTGAGGTTAGCTGATTAATACAAATAGTTTATTCGCGAGGTAAAACACTAACTTTATATATAATTGGAGTATATGGAGGGACTAGCTTACCTGCAGAGCCATTACTTCCAAAACCTTGGTAAGAAGGAACTAATACTTTTGCTTTCTGATTGTAGGTCATTTTAGACAGCGCCTTTTTTAATCCTTGAACCATTTGCGCTTCTTTGCCTATTTGGAATTCGTCAGGGGATCCATTTTTGTATGTACTATAAAAGACAACATCATTTAAGAAAGAGGCTTCATAATCAAGGTTAATTATGTTCCCGTATTTTAAACGGGTAGTATCTAAGGATTTTTCCAAAACAACAAAAGATCCATCAACTTCTATTACGGAATCATTTTCTTGTTTCCATTGTTTAACAAGCTCACTTACTGCTCTCAGTTCATTTAATTCTAGTTGCTCACTCTTATTTACAAGGTCTAACTTATATTCAGTTGGAGATTCAATTTCTAACAAGCGAATAGTTATAATCATTTCTTCTTCTTTGTTTAAGAAGTTCGGTAAATTATTTTGATTCAAGTAATCTTCATAAAATCGATCTGGACTTATGAAGAAAGAAACACTGTCTCCTTTTTTTAGTTTTGCTATTCCCTCTTCAATACCTCCTAAATGTTTAGGCTTACCAAGTTTTATAATGTCAACTCCTATTGGTGAGGAATTTTTAGAGTCGTAAAAAATAGAGTCATTTTTTGTTTTCCATTGCATATATACAGTGAGATAGTCGCCTCTATTTGGAGCCACTTCATTAGCGCTTATATCGTGGTATTTATACTTAAGCCCATGCTCTGTTGTATAGTAATCAGGCGTTTTTCTAGTGCAGAAAGTAAAAAAAATAATAATAAAGATACCGAAAGTTAAAAACCGAATCATTTTAAGGCAATTAAATTCAATTCGTATAAGACGGGAGATAGGGGAGGTATTTTATCTAAGTCACCTGCCAGCCCATGTGCCAAGTAATGTGGTAAAACAACATAGGCAGATTCACCTTCTCTAAGGTAAGTTAGTGCTTCATGAAGGCCTGACTCCACATTGTCCATTTCTATTAAAATTTCTTGAGGTTTTCCTTTTTCAGAGGCATAACATAAAGTAGTGTCTGCATCAAGTAATCTAATCTTGTATTCTACAATAGCAATATTTCCTGACTTGGCTAGTTTAGCTTCGGGCTTCTTATTGAAAACATAGCAATAAATTCCTGTTTCCGAAGGTTTAACATTCCAGCCGTTACGTTCTACAAATCGCTTTATTCTATAAGCTTCATCAGAAGTCCAAAATCTGCTAATTGCTATGGATTCTTCTTGCGTAATTTCTTTAGTAGGGTTGAAATTCTCGTTCATAAGGTTAGCATTATCTTCTTCATTTTTACAAGAAGTAATGAAAATAATAGCTACAACTAAAGCACTTAATTTACACATAAGCAGGGAAAACTAATTAAGGTTTACAGCGTCTTAAAAAAGATACGTACATTCTCTTCAAAATGTTCCAAAGTATTTGCTAAATTATCTTCGTACATTCCTCCAGCAGCATTTTTATGTCCTCCACCATTGAAGTAGCGATTAGAGAATTCATTTACTGGAACGTCTCCTTTTGATCTAAAAGACATTTTCACCTTATCGGTATCTTCTCTTATAAAAGCAGCCATTTCAACTCCCTCGATGGATAGAGCAAAGTTAACTAATCCTTCAGTATCTCCTTTTTTAATGTCAAAACGTTCAGTCTCAGCTAATGATAAATCAATGATAGCTACTGGAATATCTTCTAATACTCTGAGTTTTTCGTTTAATGAAAAGCCTAGTAAATGTAATTTTTTTAAGGTGTTGGTGTCAAATAATCGTTCATGTATACTCGAATGGTTTAACCCTCTTTTGATTAAGTCTGCTGCAATTAAATGAGTCTTTGCTTGTACAGAAGGAAATCTAAACGAACCGCTATCTGTTACAATACCACAGTAAATGTTTTCAGAAATTGAGTTGTTGATTAAGTCTAGATCCTTTTCTCTTTCAATAAAGTTATAGATTAATTGAGCTGTAGAACAAGAAGAGGTATCCGATAACATCCAGTCACAAAAATCACTTGGGTGTAAATGATGGTCAATCATAGCTTTATAAGCTGTAGAATCTCCAATTACCTCAGCTAAATCTCCAATACGACTTAGGTCATTATAGTCAAGACAAAAAATAATGGTAGCTCTGTCCACTAATTGATCTACTTTTTCTTTGTTTTTTTCGTAGACTAAAATTTCGGAAGTGCCAGGAAGCCAAGAAATAAAAATAGGGAATGCATCTGGAACAACAACGTTTACTTCATGCCCCTTTTTCAATAAGTAGTGGTATAATGCTAATGAAGATCCTATTGAGTCTCCATCAGGAGACCTGTGAGAGGTGATTATTATCTGATGATCTCCTTCGGCTAACTTATCATAAATATTCATATTCTTTTTTTTTGAATAAAAAACCCCATCCACAAAACAAATTATGGATAGGGCTATAGTGATTATTAATGTGATGCTATTAACGTCTAAAACCTGATTTAGCTGATTGTTTATGCTCGATCAACATGCCTACACAACTTACAACCTCTTCTCCAAGTCCATTAGAAGCACTTTCGCCAGTTTCTGGGATGTATACTTTAATAATTAAATTTCGTGTCTTATCTGAAGTAAAATTAAACTCTGCATTAGTTTCATACTTAGCATTGTCATATCTAACAGACTCTACTTTTTCATAGATTCTCTTCTTACTTATTTTCTCAACTTCTTTAGTAATTGTAGTGTTTGTTTCTTCATCAAGCTCCTCAATTGTTTCTATAGATTTAATTTCTTTCCAAAAGGGTTTAGTCATTCTTTCTACTACTTTGAACTCAATTTTCCCATCTAATGATTCATCATCGGCACATAGCACAATTCTATAGTCCATATCTTTATAGACCACAATACTAACTTCTGCTGTGTCTCCTTGTGCAAAAGCACCAAAAACAGATTGGTTATTATAAACTAGGCCAGACTTTTTGTGTGAGGGGTTACAATAACGTTGTATGCCTCTACAATCGTCTTGTGCTATATTGATTAACGGCACTGTAACAACAAACGTTAATAGTATATTTTTAATTATATTTTTCATCTTAAAATAACATTTAATTGATTATAAATTTGCATCTATTACTTGCAATCTTAAATCTGCAACTATGCTTTTAATTTTTTCGTAATCTTCTTTAGTGACAATTGTTCTAGTACCTCCAGTAAGCATAAATTGTCCACTTTCTTGTTGAGTTGTTTCGGCATCACCTTCTTCAACTTGTTCTAGATTTAAAAATACCTCCTCTAAATTAGCTAACTCGGACATTGTTTCCATTACTTCATCATCGTCTTCAATTTTCATCATTAACCCCATCAAATTTTCAAGTGTCAACCTTTGATCTCCAATTTTTTCAGCCAATATTCCACCTTCTTCGTAAGTTCCTAATTGAGTGATAATCGATAAGCTTTCTATCCACCCCCCTAAAACGATATAAGCCAAAACCTTTTCTCTACCATTATCTTCTAAGTAAGCAAATGCGTTGTAGTAGGTTTCGTTAGAAAGAAACAGTAAAGAATCTTGATTAGATTTACTTACATTTTCTTCAATTCTTTTAAAAACAGTTCCATTAAATGCATTCTGTACATTTAAAGAACCACTGAGCTCTCTAATTGTCTTGAAGTATTTTAAAGCTTCTGAACCAACTTCGTGATTAGCTATAAAAGCCAAATCAGCAGAGTAAACACCAAAGTTTAGCGCTTGAGATTTTTGACTGTCGTATTTACTTAAATTACTAATTGGATTTAAAACAGATGGGTTATAAGTAATGTTAGCCTCTTTTATTATGTCAAAAAGTTCATTTGGTGTCGGAACTTTATACTGCATGTCAGGATCTAAGTCCAATGTGTTGACGTCAATTCCATTTGATTCTTCAATCTCGGTATTTACCTCTGTCTTTATTTCAATCTCTTTTTCAGGTTGGTCTTCAGTACAACTTGTTGTTGCAAGAGTTCCTCCAAGCATCATTAATGCTAACCACTTTAAGTTTGTCTTTTTCATACTGTTATTCTAACAATTTCATTAAGGAAACAATTCAATAGATGATGTTTCTCTTATTTTTTAATAGTCAAATGTATAAAAATTTCAGTTATTATGCTCTAGTTGTTTAAACTAACTTCTAAAAGTTAACAAAAGTGACTAGAATCCTCATGGAATTTATTGTTTAATCTAGTAAATAATAGTTTCTTTTATCAGTATCTATTAAAATAACTCCAGTATAGTAAAAGTTTAGCACGTCTATGTAGCTGTAACCTAAATCTGCCATATTCATTGCCCCTTCTTGAGAAAGACCCACCCCATGACCAAATCCTTGGCCTTTTAAAACTATTTCGTCTCCTTTTTCTACAATTGAAAAGAGTGTGCTTTTTAATCTCCAGTCTTTTCTAACGTCTGTCAGTAATACATGAGATTCCCATCCTGCTAAGTATTTTTTTCTATTGGTTTGATTAAGGTTTAAAGCTTTTGACCTTTCAGTAATGTCGTAAATTGGGTAGTCATACTTGTCCTTTAGATAGCTTAACCATTTTGATTTATCAATTGTTTTAGTCCATTTATAGTTATTTTTACCCACAGAAAAAGGATCTTTTTTACTTCTTAAGTATGGAAGAGGTTTATTCCATACATTCTCACTGTTTTCTGTTTGTCCACCACTATTGCTATAGAATGCTGCAGTTATATAATTTAGCTCATCATCAACGAGTATTAATCCTTTCGTTTCTTCGACTGCTTGTTTCATCTTTGGGTTTTGGTAATACTTTCCAAAATAAACTTGACAGTTGACTAAGTCAGTTAACATAAATCCTTCATGTAGAAATTTATTTTTATGTTTCAATGCATAGGTTCTGCTAATAATTGCTTGAACTTTATAGTATTCTTTTGATTGATAATTTCCAGATTCGGATTCTATTACTCCAATTAAATATTGTTCTATAGGAACATAGTTGATAAAAGTAAAAATATCATTAACGATATTAATTTCTAAATTTCCGTAGTAAATTCTCCTTTTAGTAGATGGACTTAGTGTTTGAATTTGAAAAACAGCCTCATTATTTTCTTTATAGAATTTTACTTTATTATAACTTCCGATAACCAATTCACCTTTAGAAATTTGAATTTTATCTCCTTTTCGTTCTATTTGAATTTTATCATTAACAGAAATTTGATTTAGAGAGACGGTATCATCAGCGATTAAAGTATAATTAAAGCCTTGATAAGAGAAAACAGCTTTTCTAATCTTAATGTTTCGATAGATTCCAATAGAAAGCTCTTCTTCTGCAAAGACAAAAGACATTAATCCAAATAGTAGTATGAAAAGTGATGAGAATTTCATTAAGTAACAAAACTAACTTTTAATTTAAGACTCTAAATAGGTTAAATAGAGATTTTTTTAAGACAGTGTTTAAGTTTGTGAGTTAGTAAGCGCTAATATTCCTTTAGCGGTATTCCTTGAAGCCCCAGTTCCTCCGCAAACAGTTATTAACTTTTTGTACTCTTCTAATTGCCTTTGTCTCGATTTCCCTTCAATTATTAATTCAAATTCTGTACCTAAATTCTCTATTGTTAAGTCATTTTGAATTAATTCTGTGACCACTTCTCGGTCTAAAATTAAGTTGACTAAAGAAATATACTTAATATTCACTAATCGTTTTGCAATATGATAAGAAATAGAGCTTGTTTGATAACAAACTACCTGTGGAACTTCAAATAAAGCAGTTTCTAATGTAGCAGTACCAGAAGTGACTAAAGCAGCATACGAGTTGTTTAATAAATTATAAGTATCGTTATATATTATTTTTAAAGGGTTGTCGCCTAATACCGATTCATAAAAGGACTGATTTAATCCTGGAGCGCCAGCAATTACAAATTGATAATTTTTGTGTTGACCTGCAACCGCTAGCATTTTAGGTAGCTTTTTTATGATTTCTTGTTTTCTGCTACCAGGTAATAATGCAACTACTTTGTCCTCTGTAAGGTTATACTTACTTAAAAAGTTTTGTTTGCTTAATGCTCTTTTTCTAAAGTCTTCAATGGCATCAATTAGTGGATGTCCAACAAATTCAACATCACAACCTCTTTCTTTGTAAAACTGTTTCTCAAAAGGTAAAATGACAAAAAGTTTGTCAACATCTCGTTTGATTTTTTCTATTCTATTTTCTTTCCAAGCCCAAATCGTGGGAGAGATGTAATATAATGTTTTAAATTTTTCTTTTTTAGCAAATTTCGCCATTCTAAGGTTAAAACCTGGGTAATCAATAAAGATAATAGCATCAGGTTGTTCCTCTATAATTTGCTGTTTACAAAGTTTAATGTTTTTAAAAATAGTTCTAATATTTTTGACTACTTCTAAAAAGCCCATAAAAGCTAGGTCTTTATAATGCTTTTTAATCAAAACACCTTGTTCCTGCATTAAATCACCTCCCCAACCAACAAAAGTCGATTTTGGAGCGATTTTTTTAATTGATTTAACAAGATTGGCTCCATGTAAGTCTCCTGAAGCTTCACCAGAAACAATAAAAAACTTCATTTACGTAGCTGTTATCAAAAAGGATAATCCTCCGATTATTAAAGTGACAAAAACAAGCCCTTTTGCACTATGGTCTGTTTTCCATCTAAAAAAAAGAAAGTAAAATAAAACCATGTTAGGCAATAAAGAAAATACAATGATGTCTTTATTTACTTGAAATTCTGCATTTGTGAAAATAGACCAATATTCAGCTAAAGAGGCAGCGGGAAGTTTTACTTCTTTCGAAAGAAGAAACCCTAGGACAGGTAATAATAAACCTGCTACAGCACCCACCCAAAAAGTGTTGTACTTAGATAATTGATATTTTAGTGACTTCATATTTTTTGTTTTTAACCTTCAAATTGTGTCTCTATTTCCTCGAGGACATCATATGCAGTTAGATCATATTGTGTAGGAACTACCGAAACATAATTGTTTTCAAGCGCCCACATATCAGTGTCTTCTCCTTTGTCATGGTTGTGGAATTTACCTGCTAACCAATAATAGTTCTTGTTAAGCGGATCTGCTCTTTCGTCAAAGGTATCATCCCAGAAGGCTTTAGCTTGTTTCGCTACTTTTATTCCTTTTACTTCTGATAGCGGCAATTTGGGAATGTTTACATTTAGGCAAGTTCCTTCTTTTAGTTTATTTGCTAATGCGTTTTTAACTATTTTTTTTACAAAATGTTGAGCAACTGTGAAATCAGCTTCTAAATCATAGTCTAACAATGAAAACCCAATGCTTGGAACTCCACTCATGGCTCCTTCTATTGCTGCTGACATGGTTCCGGAGTAAAGAACATTTGTCGAAACATTCGATCCGTGATTAATTCCTGATAAAACTAAGTCTGCTTTACGATTTTCTTTTGCTAATTTATATATACCAAGTTTAACGCAGTCAACAGGAGTTCCAGAACAATTAAAAGCTTGATGACCGTTAAAGTAATGAGTGCTATTAATTCTAAGTGGATTATTAATGGTGATAGCGTGTCCCATTCCTGACTGAGGGCTATCTGGTGCGACGATCAATAACTCTCCAAATTCTGACACAGCTTCAACTAATGCCATAATACCAGGCGCAGTAAAACCGTCATCATTAGTAATTAAAATTAGTGGCCTACTTTTGGTGTTATTCATTTTTGTTTATTAAAAAAGGTTAATTGTGCAAAAATAACTATTTGGATTTTATTTTAAGACTTCTTTACAAATTACATTTGTATTAATTAACATTAATTAAAATATTTTCAGATTGAACTTCTTTTAATTATAAATCAAATAGTTGGATATGGTACATAAAATAATTCTTTTTATTTCAGTTCTAGTAGTGACAGCAGGTTATTCTCAAGAAGTAAAAGATATAAGTTCAGAGATTAAACAAGTTACCGTTTTCTTAAATGGAGCAGAAGTTACCCGTTTGGCAGGTTTGGCAGTTCAGAGAGGAACCAATGAAATTAAACTAACAGACTTATCGCCATTCATACAGCCTAATAGTATACAAGTCAAATCAAGTAACAAAGCGGTAACCATCGTTTCTGTCAATCATGAAATTAATTATTTAGATAGAGCCAATTTAGCTTCTTCGCCCAAAGTAAAAGCAGTAAACGATAGTATTGATGCTCTAGAGCTAAACTTAGCGATAAGACAATCATACGAGAGAGTTTACAACGAAGAAAAAAGTTTATTACAAACGAATAAAAAACTTGGAGGAGCAAATACTGGAGTTAATATCGAAGATTTAATGGATGCAGCAGACTTTTATAGAGATCGATTAATTAATTTGGAAACAAAACTATTAGATATACAAAGGAACAAAAAAGACTTGAATGCTTCAATTGCTCGTTTAAAAAAGCAACGTTCTTTATACTATAATGATGTTAAGAATACAGGAGAAATAATTGTAAACTTAACTTCATCTGTAAAAGCAACCTCTAAAATTGAAGTTTCTTACATCGTTAATAATGCTGGGTGGATTCCTTTTTATGATATTCGTTCAGACGATTTAGAAAAACCAATTGACTTAACTTATAAAGGAAGGGTATATCAGAAGACAGGAAAAGATTGGGATAATATCACCATTAAGCTTTCTACAGGAAATCCTACAACTGACAATACGCAGCCTCAGTTTTCTAAATGGTACTTAGAGTATTATAATAATTATACAAGAAGTAATGATTACGGCGGTAAAAAGAGAAAGTCAATGGCTTATGAGTCTTCACCACCTGCAGCTCCTAGATCTTATGAAGGTTCTAATGAACGGCTAGAAGAAGACGAAATCTCTATTTCTAGCAGTATGGATAATAATTCTACTATTGCTGACTTTACTTCTGTTTCGCAAAGTAATGTGAGCACTATTTTTGATATATCATTACCGTATTCTATTAAAAGTGATGGTAAAGCAAACTTGATAGAAATTCAGAAGTATGAGTTACCAGTTAGCTACCAATATTATGCGATGCCTAAACTAGATAAAGATGCTTTTTTATTAGCGAACATAGTAGGATGGGGAGACTATAACTTGTTGGCAGGAGATGCGAATGTTTATTTTGAAAATACATTTGTAGGAGAATCCTATTTAGAAACAGCTATAACAAACGATACGCTAAACGTTTCTATGGGACGTGATAAAAGCATTGTAATTACAAGAGAGAAAATTAAAGATTTTTGTAAGAATAACACTTTTGGAGGGAATAGAAAATCAACTAGAGGTTATGAAATAACTGTCAGAAATAATAAGTCTACCGAGATTGAAATCGAATTAATTGATCAAATTCCGTTATCTAACAAAAAAGAGATAGAAGTAGAGGTATTAGAGAATGAAAAAGCAACTTATGATGAGTCTACAGGGAAATTAACTTGGCGCTTGACTATTCCAGCTAACTCCAAAAAAGCAGTGTCTTTTAAATTCTCTGTTAAGTATCCAAAGGAGAAAACGATTAATAATTTATAAATGAAAAACTATTTCATACCTCTCTTATTTTCATCATTTTCTTTGACTTTTACCGCTCAAAACTGTTCTGCTACGGCTCTGACCGTTTTAGATCAAGCTGTAAAAGAAACAAGTGGTTTAATCTTTTTTGATGGAAAACTAGTGACACATAACGACTCAGGGGATAGTCCTAACCTTTATGAAATAGACACTATAAATGGCAATGTAACCAGAACAGTTACTGTTTCTAATGCTACTAATGTTGATTGGGAAGACATTACTCAAGATGATAATTTCATTTATGTTGGAGATTTTGGAAATAACAATGGAACTAGAACCAATCTAGCAATTTATGTTATTGATAAGGTTGAATTTAATTCGCAGACAACCGTTACTGCCGATACTATTTTAATTCAATATGCTGATCAAACTAATTTCTCTTCTCAACCCAATAGCAATAATTATGACTGTGAAGCTATGATTGCTTTTCAGGATAGTTTGATGTTATTTTCTAAGAATTGGGAGAATGAAAAAACATATTTATATACTTTACCTAAGTCAGCAGGAGTTTATAACTTAGTAAAAAGAGATAGTTTTGATACTCAGGGAACAATTACAGGAGCGACTTATAATTCATTTTCAAATGAGATATTACTTACGGGTTACAAGTCTTCTAATTTCTCTAAATATTTATGGAAGTTAGCTCAATTTCAAGGATATAATGTTTTATCTGGAGTTAACACCAAGTGCGATTTAAATATAACAGGGAGTATACAAGTTGAAGCAATTGCTTCAAAAAGTAATATTGGGTACTTTATTTCTTCAGAAGAGGTAACTCGATTTGGAATAACGTTGGATACCTACCTTTCTACGTATGAAACTGGTACCAATAGCTCAATAGGGGATAATAAGAAGTTTAGGTTTGAGCTATTTCCTAACCCCGTTGATAATTACTTAAATTATATCATTCGAAACATTACTCAGGTCATTCGTCACAGAGTAAAAATAACGAATACTTTAGGTGAAGTGATTTACGAAAAACAAAACATACTTGAGATGCAAAATAAGATAGATACTTCAAGTTTCCCAAGTGGTATTTACTACGTTTCAGTGATTAGTGATGATGCGATTCAAACTCAACCATTTATTAAAAATTAATCGTTTATAAAAAGAAGAGGAACTTATTGTTTAATGACTCTCTATCGTTACATTTGATTTTCAATGAATTTTCTAAAAAAATATCTTCCTTATTTAAAAAATAAATACTTAATATCATTATTAGTATTGCTAATTGTCTTATTTGTAATAGAGGACACTAATGTTTTTAGGCTGTTTAAGTTAAAGTCGGATTTAAAAGAATTGAGAGAGGATAATGCTAAAAAGGGAAAAAGCATTGAAAATATAAAAAAGAAAACATTAGAGTTAACTACGAATGCCGAGGCGTTAGAAAAGTTTGCTAGAGAAAATTATAAAATGAAAAAGAAAGATGAAGTTATTTATCTTTTTGTAGACAAGGACTCTATAAATAATTAACAATGTACGGAAAAGAAGAATCCATAGCGTTAAGAAAATTGTTTTGGACTAGTTTTGGAAAATACATAGGACATAATAAGGCTGCTTCTGGTAAAAAATGCAAATGGCTTAATTATAAAACAGGAGTTAAGGATATTTATTTTAGAATGGATGTCGATAAAAGAACTGCAAAGGTGAGTATTGATTTACAACATTCAGACCCGGGGATAAGAGCTTTGTTTTTCGAACAATTTAAAGAAGTTAAAACTGTATTTGAGTCTACTACTAATTCTAGCGACTGGATCTGGGTAGAAGATTATACTGATAATTTTAATAAACAGATTAGTCGCATTTATATCGAGATAGAAAATGTAAACTTATACAATAAGAACACTTGGAATGTAATTTTTCCATTTTTTTCTAAGCATTTACTCGCTTTAGATGAGTTTTGGGAAGAGTTTAAAGACTTGTTTAAACAATTAGAAAAATAAACTATTCTTTCATCACATTGTACAAAATAATTTTTATATTTGCCAACTCAAAATTGAAGGCGAGGTAGCTCAGTTGGT
>JAGXIB010000088.1 GCA_024635865.1 Flavobacteriales bacterium | reverse complement strand
ATGTAAAGGCGACTCTGTTCAACTAGAAGCAAGTGGAGGAGTTTCTTATTCCTGGAGTCCTATACAAACATTAAGCTCTAACTCAATTAGTGACCCTTTTGCATTTCCATTAACGACTACAGAATATACTGTTGTTGGGACAGATGCGAACGGCTGTGTAAATGATTCAGTTGTCACTGTTGAAGTGTTTGAAGTAACAACGATTCCAGATACAACGATTTGCTTAGGGGAAAGTGTCGCTTTAAGCGTACAAGGTTCTCCAGGTAATGTTTATTTATGGTCTCCTACAAATAACTTAAGTAGTTTTACTATAGCTAACCCGATAGCGACACCATCAAGCACGACTACTTATGTGGTGAGTGTTACAGATGTTGCAGGCTGTCAAGACCAAGCAAACGTAACAATTACGACGTTAAGCGCTCCTCAGCCTAATGTAACGACTACTATCGAAGCAGATTGTGAAGGAACGACGATTAGTTTTCAGAACAACACCACTAATGCTTCTAGCTATACATGGACTTTTGGAGATGGAACAAACTCTTACGAAGAAAGTCCTACTCACTTATTTAATTATGATGGAACTTATTCTGCTGTTTTAGTGACAACTGATCCAAGTGGATGTAACGATACGTTAACATTGTTTGGAAATACCTTAGTTTTCTCAGAGTTATTTTCTGCTGATCCTCCAAATGTCTTTACACCAAATGGAGATGGAGATAATGATCTTTTTGAGGTTGCTTTAAATCCTGGTATCGAAGAATGTACTTCATTTGTTGTTTTTAATAGGTGGGGACAATTAATTTTCGAATCTGACGGAAGTTCTATTTCTTGGGATGGTAAAAAAGCGAATGGAAGTAAAGTGCCAGAAGGAACTTATTTTTATATTATCGATTTAAATGGTGTTTTTTATAAAGGAACAATGGCTATTTTTAGGTAGAGATCACTTTGTCTTGTTGGTAGTCTATGTGTTTTAAAGAACTTAGACAGGTTTAAAAAGGTGTGGTCTTCAATACTTAAGATCAATGATCGAGCAGTTAATTTCTATATAAAAACGGGTTTATGGAAATTGGAAAATTTACAATTATAACTTTTGTATACTTCTGTCAAATTATATAAATATAGCTCATCTTTATTGATGTCTATTTCATTATTTTTTTTAACCTACATCTTTTCTTTTTGAAAAGAAAATCTATTATTTCAACTATTTATTCATAGCTGAGACGTTGTCTTTCATTAACAAAAAATAACAAGCCATCCAATAACTATTTTGTATAATTGCATTGTGAAAGAAAGGTTAAACTTAAAAACAATAGTTACTGTACTTCCAGTTTTGGGGTTAATATTATTGTTGCTGCTTTCTCCATGCAAAGTTAGAAATTATATTCAAGCAGAGCTTGGTATACCTCAAACAGAAGTTTCTAACAAGAGTAAAACAACTATTAATGAAACGAATTGTAATACCTTTGAAGCTTTTCAAAATGATTTTTCTTCCTCAAAAAAACCGATTCAACATTTACCTTATTTAGCAGTTAATAACTTAATTTTTTCTTTAATTACAAATGGTTTTAATAAAAAATCATTTTACTACTTAAAAAGAAGAAACCATTCGGTTTCACCTATTCCTCTTTATATTTTATATCAAAACCTCAAGGTTTATCTATAAATAGCTTTTTACTTAAATAAAAAGTTGTTCCGCCAGTATTTACTGGGATTTATTAAAGATAGATAAGCAAAAATGAAAAATATCAATATAAAAAATGATGCAGGACTTTTAGCACTTGCAATTAGATTAGTAATAGGTTGGACTTATTTTTCCGCCTTTTGGAGAAGAACCATATTAGTTGATAAACTCGACCCAGAATTGGCTGGATATATTGGAGAAAAGTTCAATCATTTTCTCCCCAATGCCTTAGGCATAAAACCAATTATTCAGTATTTGGTAGAAAATCCAGAGATACTGTGGTTAAACATGGTGATTTTCACGATTATCGAAGGTATTGTAGGCTTATTCATCATGTTTGGTTTATTTACTCGAATTATGAGCATAGGTGTATTTGGTTTGGCTTTAGGAATACTTCTTGGGTCAGGGTGGATCGGTACAACTTGTTTGGATGAATGGCAAATTGGGGTCTTAGGCTTGGCTACAGGCTTCTTATTATTCCTAACAGCAAGCGGGAAATATTCATTGGACCATTATTTGATGAAAAATAATTACACCATCACAAAAAAGAAATGGTTTTCATGGATAGCTTCAGGTGTACTTCCTATTAAAGATAAAGCATTTCCAAAAGTTGTTTTGATTGGCTCTTTCGTTATTTTTGGATTGACTTTAATGACAAACCAAGTGTTTCATGGAGGATTATGGGGTCCACTTCATAACAAATCGGTAAAGCCAAAGCTTGAAATTTCTGAAGGTAAAATAGGAAACAATAACCTTTCATTTGACATCTTCAGAACAGAAGGTGTTGATGTTTATGGTTCTTGGGTGATAGGTATAGAATTGTTAGATGAACAAAAAAATATCGTTCTTGAGTATACACAAGAAGATTTAGCTTCGTTGAATAAAGAAAGCATTTCAAACTATTATATAGCCAAAGTAAAGTCAGGAAAACATAGCTTAGTTGTTCCTTTAGGAGCTAAGGCAAAAATTAATTTAGATAACCTTAAATTGAAAAATTTAAAAAGTGGGAAATACACCCTCAAGATTGTCGATATTAGTGGTGTTTATTGGCTGCATGAGGTGCTGAAAAACTAAAAAAGCTAATAGTAATATAAAAAATTTCGGCTCGAATATTTATCCGAGCCGAAATTTTTTACAAGTTTTGTTTTAGTATTATGGGTGCTCATTTCCTACAACTAATTTAGTTACAGAAAGCTGTATTTAACAAAAAAATAATGCTATTAAAGTCGTAGTTAATCTATTTTATAAACCTTCTGTTAAATAGAATATATCCATAATTTATAGAGATAGACCAAGGGTTGTTTGGTAATTCAGCATCATAATAATTAGCAGCTAAAGCTAAAGGTCCAATCGGGCTATGGAAAACTACTTTTGCAGAGATCATATAGCCATAGTTTTGAAATTTCACATCGTAATTATATACTGCCTCTTTTGTGTTGGATTGTTCTATCAAAACGGTAGGTCTGAAGAGATAAAGCTCTCCTCTTAAGTCTATATTCGGGCGTATTGGAGTAACTAGCTTAGCGCCAACGCCTAAATAGCCGTGTGAAGCATATTCTGTGTATAAATGAGTTCTACTTTCAGGAAATGGCTGGTAAATCGGAGCGTTTAAAACGGTAGCGGTGTAGTTACTATAAAACCGATTAGTCCAATTGTTTACTCCTTCTATTTCTAAGCCAAACTTAATGTTTTTGTGAAGATTAAAGTACTGTTCTAAATGAGCGGTAACCCAAAAGTCAGAGTGCTGAACATTGAATAAGTCATTTTCAATACTAGAAGTACTTCCTGGAGAATAATCTTCCGTTCCTTCAATTAATTTTGCTGAAAAGCAATATTTATAACCTTGAGAAGCATAGAGTTTTCTATTAAGAGAAGATGAATTAAGGCTTACGCTATTAACTTGACCAGTAAAAGAGGTGAGATCTGCAGTGTCACTTGCTGTAAAGTTATCTGTTTGATAATAGCTATCTTTATTTGTTCCTAATGAAGAGTTGAAAGTTAGTTTAGCTTTTTTACTAATAGGTATTCCTAACTCTCCACCAAAAAAACTTTCATTCTGAATAAAATAAGAAGGCTTTACCGCGTCAAAAAAAGTAGTGAAACTCCTGAAGTAATCCCAGTTATTTAACACACCATAAACCTTAAAGTAAAAAGGAATTCTTGTATTTAAATCAGTTTGAATACCAATCCCTGTAGAACCATAATATTTTCCAAAGTGGACATCACTATTTAGTTTTAGACCAACCTTTCCTAGCTTAAAATATTCTAATCCAAAATATCCAGTGTTTATTGGTCGAGAAGAAAAGACTCCACCAAACTTAACTGTAAAAGGTTTTTGAGGGATCACGGTTATTTTAACCTCATATTTTTCAGACTCATAATTGTACTCAGCTATTGGGTAAAGAGACTTTATCTTTTCGTCCGCTAGGAGTTTAAAAAAACGTACCCTTAGTGTGGCAAAGTCTATGTCAATTTCATTACTGTGAATTAAAGCTCTTTTAATGTATTTAGCTTGATTGCTCGAAACTCCTTCAATTAAAATGGAATTTACTTTAGCAGTAGTAATAGAAGATTTAAATAAAGCTCTTTTAGTCGTTAAACTGTCGATGTTAACTCTTCTTGCTACCTTCCTTTTTATTTCGTCAATTGATTTAAGTGTGGCATTATACCCTTCTGTTACTGCTGTTTGAGCAGCTTCAAAATCAAATGTCCCAATAGAGATTTTAGGTGAGATCAATACTCCGTTTTCACAAATAACACTTAGGCTACTTCTATTAATAACCATGCTCTTTAATTGAGAAAATACATCGTCCTCATCTGGCGGAGTTAGTGAGTCTGATAAATTAACCCCAATTATAATGTCTGGGAAGAAATCGTCATACATTACATCACTTGGGAAATTATTGTAGAGACCTCCGTCAAACATTAGTTTTCCGTCTACTTTAATTGGCCTAAGATAGCCTGGATAAGTCATAGACGCTCTCACTGCTTGATTAAGGTGTCCTTTTGAAAAAACAACTGCTTTTTTTGTGTTAACATCCGCGGCAACACATCGAAAAGGAACAAATAAGTTATTAAAATTATAATCTGCAGCTTTTGATACCCCAGAAAAGTTTGTCATAAATTCGTAATCTAACAAAGCGGAATTAGTCAAGTTAGTAGGAATCACTTTGGAAATAGAAAACTCCTTCTCGAACCATATTTGTAACAAGGAAGGGTCATCTTCGGGCTTTCTAAAATAGTAATCTAACTCCTCATCTGTTTTACCATAGGCCATTTGTAAGAAAAGGTCGCTTCCTACTAGTTGTTCCATTTGTAAAGGAGAAAATCCACTGGCATATAAACTCCCTACTAATGCACCTGCACTTGTTCCTGTTATGTAGTCGATGGGAATGTTGTTTTCTTCTAACGCTTTTATTACACCAATGTGAGACAAGCCAAGTGCACCACCTCCACTTAATACTAGTCCTACTTTTTGGGCACTATTATTGGAGGCGATAGAGAGTAGCATTAAAATAAAAACTAGATATTGTAGTCTTTTCACTTGTTTCAATTTACTTTAGCATTGCAAAGATGTTAAAACCCTTTGGACTAGGAAAGAGTTTAATAAGAAATATACGAATATGCATAGATTAATAATGGTATTAATTCTACTAACTCCTTTTTTGTTTGTTAGTTGCTTAGATATAGTAGAAGAAATAGATTTGAAGAGTGATAAAAGTGGAAAAGCAACGTATATTTTTAACTTAAGTCAAAGTAAAATAAAGTTAAATGCTTTACTGAAACTAGATAGTATTGGAGGTCATAAAATTCCAAAACTCTATGAAGTAGAGGATGAAATGAGCAAGGCTGTTTCTGAGTTAAATACTAAGGAAGGAATTGTTAGTGCTTCTTACAGTATTGATGCCTCTGAGTATATTTACACCCTTGTTGTTCAGTTTAAGTCGCTTAATTTTCTAAATACTGCAATACAAGAGATGTCTTATTGGGAGAAGTCTAAATGGAAGCCTACTAAAGACTTTTATAGTCATGAGAAGGGTATCTTAACAAAAAAAGGAGAGAAAATTGAAGTTCCGGAACATAGAAAAAGAGATTTAATTAAACAAAAAGAGAGTTTAGAACTAGGAAATTATATTTTTATATTAAGAAGTTTTAATTATTTGGAAGCCATAAGTCCTTTAGCTCTTAAGCTTTCTGGGAATAAGAAAGCCGTTATGTATAGAACTAACCTTTATAATTTGATAAACAATGGGGAGGAATTGAATTTAAAAATAACAGTTAAGTAATAAATGGTGCTGTTTTTTTGATAATAAATAAAAATAAATTACTTTTGCAGGCTGTACAAAGTGTGCAAATGAAAAATTCAAAATAAATAATTATGAACAATTACGAGACTGTTTTCATCTTAACTCCCGTTTTATCTGATGTACAGG
The DNA here is from genome assembly GCA_024635865.1 of Flavobacteriales bacterium. Taxonomy (GTDB): domain Bacteria; phylum Bacteroidota; class Bacteroidia; order Flavobacteriales_D; family Parvicellaceae; genus S010-51. The sequence goes on along the minus strand of JAGXIB010000088.1, from coordinate 10,298 downwards.
TAAAGGAAGCAGTAGAAAAATTCCAAGCTATTCTTAAGGAAGCTGGAGCTAAGATTTCACAATCAGAAAACTGGGGATTGAAGAAGATGGCTTATCCAATTCAAAAAAAATCAACAGGATTTTATTCACTATTCCAATTCGAAGGAGCTGGAGATGTTGTAGAACAACTAGAGTTAGCATTTAGACGTGACGAACGTGTATTACGTTTTTTAACAACTAGAATGGACAAACACCATGTTGTATTCGCAGAAAGAAGAAGAAATAAAGCAAAAGCTTAATTAAAAATTAACAGTTAAAAAACTAGAAAAATGGCTGGAAAAGATTCAGATATTAGATATTTAACACCGATTAGTATCGATGTTAAGAAAGATAAATATTGTAGGTTTAAAAAATTAGGAATCAAGTATGTAGATTACAAAGATCCTGAGTTTTTATTAAAATTTATTAACGAACAAGGTAAAATTTTACCAAGAAGATTGTCAGGAAACTCTGCTAAGTATCAAAAGAAAGTTGCTCAAGCAGTAAAGAGAGCTCGTCATTTAGCAATATTGCCATATCTTGCAGATCAATTAAAATAAGGAGGACATTACAATGGAAGTTTTATTAAAAAATAACGTAGATAATTTAGGAGATAAAGATGAAATCGTGACTGTTAAGAATGGTTATGGTAGAAATTTCCTTATCCCTCAAAAGATGGCTGTAATCGTAACTGATTCAGTTAGAAAGATGCATGAAGAAACAATGCGTCAAAGAAGCCATAAATTAGCTAAATTAAAAGAAGAAGCACAAGTTGTTGCAACTAAATTAGCTGAGACAACAATTAAAGTAGGTGCTAAAGTAGGTGAGAACGGTAAGATTTTCGGATCTGTTACCAATGTTCAAATTGCTGATGCTATTACTAAAGCTGGTTTCGAAGTAGAAAGAAGAAAAATTAAATTATTAGGATCAGCTATTAAATCTGCTGGTACTTACGAAGCAGAAGTTAAATTACATAAAGAAATTACTGTAAGTGTTAGCTTTGAAGTAGTAGGTGAATAATTAATTTAGATACCAAATATTAAAAAGCCTTGTAGATTTAATCTACAAGGCTTTTTTTATTGAAAATAGTTTAGTCTTACCTCGGTACTTCAACAGATTTAATAATTTCTTGCACCAAATCAGTTTCTGTCATTCCTTCCATTTCTGCTTCGGGAGTTAAAATAATTCTATGGTTTAAAACATGAAAAGCAACAAATTGAACATCGTCAGGAATCACAAAGTCTCTTCCTCTCATAGCTGCCATTGTTTTTGCAGCCTTCAACATAGATAAAGAAGCTCTAGGAGAAGCTCCCAAGTATAACTTCCCATGATTACGTGTGCTGTTAGTAACCTCAGCGATGTATTTTATAATAGAGTCTTCAATTCTAACTTGTGAAATCGTTTCTTGTATTGATTTTAAATCTGTTTTAGAAAAAATATTGTTGATTTTTTCAAAATCGATAGCAACGCCACTTTTAAAACGAGTTAAAATAGCTGCCTCTTCTTCTAGCGTAGGATACTGTAAGTTTATTTTAAATAAAAAACGATCTAATTGAGCTTCTGGTAAACGATAAGTTCCTTCTTGTTCTATAGGGTTTTGAGTAGCAATAACTAAAAATGGAAAATCTAACTTATGCGTTACTCCATCGTAAGTAATCTGACGCTCTTCCATAACTTCAAATAATGCTGCTTGAGTTTTTGCAGGAGCTCTGTTAATTTCGTCAATTAACACAATGTTGGTAAATATTGGGCCTTTTTTAAATGAAAACTCACTTGTTTTCATGTTGAAAATTGATGTTCCAATAATGTCTGAAGGCATCATGTCTGGAGTGAACTGTATCCTTGAAAAGTCTACAGAAAGTGTTTTTGATAATACTTTAGCGGTTAACGTTTTTGCAATTCCAGGAACCCCTTCCAATAAAATATGACCGCCACTAAATAAACCTATTAATAATAAATCAACCATTTCATGCTGACCAATTAAATAATTAGAAATTTCTTTTCTAGCTTCTGTTATTTTAGTATTAATTAATGATAAATCAATTCTAGAGGCACTAAAAGAGTTAGAGAGTTCAGTGTTTTCTGTGTAAGCAGAGTGCTCTTTAGGGATGTCATTACTGGTATTTTGTTCAGGTTTTTGCTCTTGAGGTTTATGCTCTTCCGGTGATAAGTTGTTATTTTCTTCCATTTTATCAGATCTGTTTGTCTTAAACTTTTTTTGATATTCTAAATATACATAAATACTTATCAACAGCTAAGCCTCAAAAAAATAAAAATACAATTTTAAAATAAAACTCTTACATTTGTTTATCGGGCTTGTTATGCCTACTTTAGTTATTATCAATAATATGCGAAAATTAGGAATAGTATTATTTGTTGTATTGTTTATCTCTGTCTATGGAAATGCTCAAGACTCTTCAAAAGTAGAAGTTCCTAATATCTTTACGCCTAATAGTGATGGTATAAACGATGTTTTTCGTCCTAGTTACAAAGGAATTAAATCTGTAAATGGATATATCTATAATCGCTGGGGTGAGGTTATCTTTCAATGGTGGGGTTTAAAAGGTTATTGGGATGGAGTAACATTTCCTGCCGGTGTTGAAGTTCCCTCAGGCACCTATTTCTATATTGTAAAAGGAATTACTTTTTCGGATAAAGAAATAGTAAAGTCAGGAGTAGTAACACTAAAAAGATGACTACTTTTTAAAACCCTTTTGTTCTCCTTCTAGGTCTAAAAAAAAAAACTTACATTTGTTCGCTCTTTTTGAGAAAAGAGAAAGTAAAACAGAAAATAAGATTAAAATGGATAAATCAATTAAAGAACTTTGGGAAAAGATGTCTTTGCGATTTCAGTCGCATCCTTGGCATGGAGTAAATATAGGAGAAAATGCTCCAAATGAAGTGATGTCTTTTATAGAAATGACACCTAGCGATACCGTTAAATATGAAGTAGATAAAGATTCAGGTTTTATGATGGTTGATCGACCGCAAAAATTTTCGAACATTATGCCTGCTTTGTATGGCTTTGTTCCGCAAACTTATTGTGCAGAAGAAGTAGCAGAATATTGTATGGAAAAAACGGGAAGAGATGGTATTGTTGGAGATAGCGATCCACTTGATATTTGCGTTCTTTCTGAAAGGGACATCAATCAAGGTAATATACTCGTTCCAGCAATTCCTATTGGAGGGTTTAGAATGATAGATGGTGGAGAGGCTGACGATAAAATTGTAGCCATCCTAAAGGGAGATAATGTTTATGGACAATGGAATGACATTTCAGAATGTCCAGAAGCATTAATTCAACGGTTAAAGCACTATTTTTTAACTTACAAAAATGTGCCAGGTGATGGTAAAAAAGTTGAAGTAGAAATTACACATACCTATGGAAAAGCTGAAGCAATAGAGGTAATAAAAAGAAGTTATAGTGATTATAAAAGGCATTTCGGAATTATAGACGAAACTGTAATTACTTACTAAAAGATTCAAGCATAAAAAAGGTCTATATCGTTAGTTGATATAGACCTTTTTTTATTTACAGTCTTTGGCAATTTTCAACACTTCAATAATAGAAGTGTTTTTTACCTCTTCATAGTTTTTATACTTCTCCGCTACAACATCTACTGCACAGTCACAGAATTGTTTTGCTTTAGTCTCTCCAATTAACCTTGCAGACTTTTGCTCGCAGTTAGTTACAAACTCCTTAATCTGTTTTTTTGTCCAATATTTAGCAGCTGTCTTTGCAAAAGCAGCACATGAATAAAAAGAGGTAAAAACGATTAGAATAAAAACAAGACTCTTTAATTTCATAGTATAGCTTTAATTTAAAGCTAAGCTAAAAAAAAATATTAGATTATTTTAATTTTGAGTTTAAGCTTGTCCAAGGTCCCGCATTGTGAGCTTCAATGCCATTTTGTTTTAAAATAGAGGTTGCTTGACCACTTCTCATTCCACTTTTACAAACAGCAAAGACTACTTTGTTTTTTGATTTAATTTCGTTTATTTTTTTAGAAATTTGATCTAAAGGTATATTTTGAGAGCCTTTGTAATTTCCTTGTTTATATTCTCCTTGTGTTCTAACATCAATAATGATTGCTCCATTATCGTAAATTTCTTTAAAATTTACTTTAGGCTTTAATCCCAGTAGTTCTAATAATCCCATGATTTATTTTTTAATTTAATCAAAGGTAGTCATTGACTTTTTTAAACATTGTAACTATAGTTACAATTACGTTTTATCATTTAAATACTATTACTTAACTTTTGTTAACAATGATTCATGTACAATGTTTTGATTTTAAAAGTTTTATTTATAGATTTAGATAACCGTAAACAAGTAAAAAATATCACTATGTTAGGCTTAAGTAAAAAAGTGCTCAAGGGAGTTAGTTTTGACAAACATTTATTCTCAAAAGAATTAAGAAAGTCTATTAGCTACATACAAAAAGAAGATTTATCTAAGTTTTATACTTGGTGTTTAGCTTCTTTTGCAATGTACAATGAGGTTATAATCGAAGCATTTGAGACCGTTTGATAAAAAAAGTTAGATTAATTTTTATTCAAAGCAGTACTGAATAATTCGGTACTGCTTTTTTTACTTAAATGGTTTGATGTCTGAAAAAAATACAGACCTTTGTATTCTATGAAAAGTTTTCTTTTCTTTTTAGTTTTTATTGTTGCTGTAATAGTCAGTTATAGTCAGCAAGATACTCTTCCAGAAGTTGAAATAGAGGCGAATAAAATAAATAACCCATCTTCTACCTATAAATTGGTGTCACTTTCGATCAAGAACAGTAATTCGTTAAGTGAAGTCTTACAAAATAATTCAGCTATTTATTTAAAATCTTATGGAGTTGGAAATTTAGCTACTGTTTCAATAAGAGGGGCAAATGCAAGTCAAACTCAATTAATATGGAATGGTTTTTCCATTAATTCTCCTACTTTAGGACAGAATGATTTATCTATTTCCTCTACTTCTTTAATTGATCAAGCCAGTTTGCACTTGGGAGCAAGTAGCATTGTTAACTCTTCTGGTGGGTTAGGAGGAGCAATTCAATTAGAAAACAAGACTGACTTTAGGAATAGAGTTCATTTATATGCTTCAAAGGAATTAGGTAGTTTTGGAATTGATAATACAATTGCTAAATTCAAATTGGGGAATGAGAAGTGGCAATTCTTTACAGGGTTTGCAAATAAACATGCAGATAATAACTTTAAGTATACTAATTTCTTAAAAAAGAGTCCGGAACTTATTCGACAGGAAAATGCCACATATGATCAATTAGAAATAGCTCAAAATATTTATTACAAACCATCCTTGAACCATCAATTAGGGCTGAAGACTAACTTTACCACTACAGAACGTTTATTACCTTCTATAATGGGGGTAGAGTCTAAAGGTGAAAAACAATTAGACGATGCAATAAAGTCAGCTCTAGAATGGAGCTATAATTCAGGGAACTATTTTCATCAACTTTCAGTTGGTTATTTTTACGATTTTTTACATTATATTGATACAACGTCCTTAATAGATTCTAGGGTAGCTATTAATTCATTTAAAGGCTATTATAAAGGGAAGTATTATCTAAATGACTCAATACAATTAAGACTATCACTTACAACGGACAAAACCTTTGCTACTTCATCCAATTTTAATTCTAGAAAGTATCAAGTTAGAGACGCTATATTCATAGAGTATTATCAGTTAATGAAAAATAGCTTGTCTTATTCTGTCTCATTAAGAAAAGAACTAATTTCAGAGGTTGAAACACCATTAGTTCCTGCTATTTCTCTAAAGTGGAATAAATGGAAAAAACATAAATTATTTCTTTCAGGAGCTAAAAACTTTAGAGCTCCAACATTTAACGATTTATATTGGAGCCCTGGAGGAAACCCTAATTTATTGCCTGAAAATGGACTTTTGGCGGAATTAGGATATGAATACCAAGCAAGTAATACTTTAGTCGGAGTTACGACCTATTATTCTTTTATCAATAATTGGATTCAGTGGTTACCATCAGATAAAGGGTATTGGTCACCTGTAAATTTGAAAGAGGTTGAATCCTATGGTGTTGAGTTCTCGATAGAAAAGAAATTTAAAATAAAAGAAATAGGACTTTCTCTGGGAGGGGATTATAATTTTGTTCTTGCACAGAATAAAGCTTCTATTATTGATGGAGATGCATCGATTTCCAAACAGCTGATCTATGTTCCTAAGAATACAGCTTCATTTCAAATGAACGTAACCTTCAAATGTCTTAGCTTAAACTATAGACAGTCTTACAACGGGAGTGTTTTTATAGATGCTACAAATCAAACTTATATGCCATATTATGCGCCAGCAAATCTTAGGTTAGACTGGAGAATGAATAAAATAAAAGCTAAAAATAAATTTTCTCTAGGAGTTAATTTTGCTAATTTGTACAACGAGGAATATCAAATTGTAGCCAATAGACCATTACCAGGTAGATATTATCGTTTAATTTTGAAAGTAGAGTTTAATAAATGAGAAACTATCACTTTATATTCATTATAATAATTTTTTTATCTTCTTGTAAGAAAAAAGAAATTGGACCACAACGCCTTGATGGAACCTCTTATAATAAAGAAGCAGGTAATAAATTGATTATTGGTTGTGAAGGGAATTTTGGTGTTGGAAACGCTTCATTAACCTTATACAACACAGCTACAAAATCGATTACTAATAACTTGTTCAATACTCAGAATAACATGCCTTTAGGTGATGTGCTGCAATCTTCTGCTTTGTTCAATGGAGATTTATATGTTGTAGTTAATAATTCTAATAAAGTTGAAGTGATAGATACTGCAACATTTATTTCTAAAGGAACAATTACTGGGCTTACAAGTCCTCGTTATTTTTTAGGGGTCTCTTCTACTAAAGCCTATGTTACCGATTTATATGCGAATGCAATTACTATTGTTAATCCAAGTACATTTCAAGTTACAGGCTCAATAGCTACTGCTGCATGGACCGAACAACTTTTATTGCATAACAATAAAGTCTATGTTACGCAAAAAGGAACGGACCAAATCTTAGTTATTGACTCGAATTCAGATTTAATTACCGATTCAATTACTGTTGGTAGAGAGCCAAATAGTCTTGTTGTAGATGCATTTCAGAATTTATGGGTATTATGTAGTGGAGGAATTAACGAGGCTCAACCAGAGCTTGTAAAAGTTAACACAACTTCTAACACCGTTACTTCCTCTTTTTCTTTTAATTCAATTAACGAATCTCCGAATTCTCTAAGAATAGATACAAGTGGTACATCTCTATTTTATTTGAATAATAATGTATACAAACAAAGTGTTTCAGCTAACTCAATTGTAAATACTCCTTTTATATCGTCAGGTAATTTAACTTACTACGGACTAGGGGTTAGTCCTTTTAATAATGAAATTTATTTAGCAGATGCGATAGATTATGTTCAGCCTGGTAGAGTTTATCGTTATGATGCATTCTCTAATTTAATCGATACTCTAGCAGTCGGTTTTATTCCTCAAGACTTTACTTTTTTAGAAAATTAACAGACTTTATTATTTAGTGGTGTTCATTTTGCTTATATTTGTAAGTAAGTGCTCACTTTTAGATGACAGAAAAACAAAATAAAATTTTAGAGGCAGCTTTAAAACTATTTGCTGAGTTAGGTTATACTGCAACTTCTACCAGTAAAATTGCAAAAGAAGCCAAGGTATCTGAAGGGTTAATTTTTAGACACTTTAAGAATAAGGATGGGTTACTCAATGCGATTTTAGAAAAAGGAGCTGAAATGGCTAATTTATTTTTTCAAGAGGTTTTAAAAGAAGAGAGACCTATAGAAATCATTAAAAAAGTCATAGAAATACCATTTATAGTTGGTGAAGAGCAATACTACCTATGGAAATTAATTTACTCTTTAAAGTGGCAAGCCGAGGTGTATGATGATAGCATTTCACTACCTATTAAAAAAGCGTTAATTAAAGCATTTCAAAAATTGAATTACGACAACCCAGAACTAGAGGCAGAGGTCGTTTTAATAATGTTAGACGGAATTTCAACAGCAGTACTACTAAGAGAAGTTAAAAACAAAGAAGAAATATTAAATACAATTCTCATAAAATATAAAAAAGAATGAATATAGATATAACAAAGCCAGTAATGGTGACAGGAGCAACAGGTTATGTTGCAGGACGTTTAGTAGAGCGTTTACTAAATGAAGGGTTAACTGTTCACGCAGCGGTTAGAACGCCTAACAATCCCGATAAGTTAAAATACTTAAATGCTATTGCTGAAAAAAGCAAAGGAACAATTAAGTACTTTAAGGCAGATTTGTTAAACGATGGAAGTTATCTAGAAGCGATGAAAGATTGCGAAGTAGTTTACCATACAGCATCACCTTTTAGTTTAGACATTAAGGATGCACAGAAAGAATTGATTGATCCAGCATTAAAAGGAACTAGGAATGTGTTAGAAGCAGCTAATAAAGTGCCATCAGTAAAAAGAGTAGTTGTAACTAGTAGCTGTGCTGCAATTTATGGAGATAGCATTGATGTTTTAAAAATGCCAAATAAAGAACTCTCAGAAGAAGTTTGGAATACCACTTCATCTTTAACACATCAGCCTTATTCTTATTCAAAAACATTGGCAGAAAGAGAAGCTTGGAAGATTGCAGAGGCTCAAACCCAATGGAAATTAGTCACCATAAACCCTTCTTTTGTTTTAGGTCCTGGAATAAACCCTTTTGGAACTTCAGAAACATTTACTATAATGAAACAGATGAGTGATGGAACAATGAAAATGGGAGCTCCTGATATGGAGATAGGAGTGATTGATGTTAGAGATTTGGCAGAAGCTCACTTTAGAGCTGGTTATAAACCAGAAGCTAATGGGCGTAATATTATTTCAGGTACAGATTCTAGTTTTTTAGAAATCGCTGGCATTCTAAAAAAAGAATTTCCTAAGTACCCTTTTCCAAAAAATACCATTCCTAAGTTTTTAATTTGGCTAATCGCACCTGCCATTGGGATGACAAGGTCTATGGTGAGTAAAAACGTAGGCTATGCTTGGAGTGCAAATAATTCTAAAAGTAAAAAAGAGTTAGGAATGACTTACAGACCACTTAAAGAAACAGTGGTCGATTTCTTTAAGCAGCTAGAGGAAGCTGGTGTGATAAAGAAAAAATAATAAAGTAATAGACAAGCGAAGAGGCAGTAAAGTCAGCTGTTACTGCCTCTTTTATTCGTTGTTGAGTTTAATGCTAAACTCTCCGAATTGTGACCTTTATTTTGTCTTGATGGCTGGAAGTTTTAAAAACCGAACCTTAGAGAAGAATAGAGGTTTGAATAAGCCCCAATTAGATGTTTTAGTTTGTATAGGGGGGTCAAATTTGTAGATCCTTTTTAAGGAATCATAAACATTATATCACTATCAGCTAATTTTAATTCTTCCCCACATTGACAGTTAACTGAACCTATATTTCCATGATGTGAACCATAATGAGAGTGTAACTCTTTTGAGTATTGATAACAAGTTGGACAAAGAATAGGATAGCTTGTAATGTGAGAAAAAATCTTTCCTTTTGCTTGGTTGATAATTAAAGTAACAGCTGGTTGCTTTTTCTTAGGTTCTGATTTAGTAGCGTAAATTAAGCTCATAAATGTTATAAATACCTAATTTTCATAATCACAGTTTTATTTTCTTTTCCTAAAGTAAAATCAAAATCTTCAAACCCTGGTTTACTCATCCCTGTGTGATAATAGTCAGAAAAAGCAAAACCTTCTTTTGGTAAGAACAAGCCATAAGCCATTTCACGATCAAAGTCTTCATCGTCCAAAAGAGCAATTCCATAAGTTCCAGGTTCAAGCCCTTCTATCTTAGTCGTCAGTTTACCGTTGATAACATTTGCTTTCGCAACTCGTTTTTCTTTATTGCAACCTTATTAGAATAGTTGGTAGAGCTGGTGTAAATTCCGAGACAGAACTGTCCTTTGTTATTTCTAATGTTAGTAAACTCCACTGTTATTGTCTGAGCAACAAAGGGAAATGCAGAGAAAAAAAGTAATAATGTAAAAATTAGATGTTTCATATGGCTATATAACTACACAAACCAGTATTTGGTTGTATCAATTTCAAAAGTTTTTTGATTTTCTTTCCAGTTGTTAAATGCCTCTTTAAATAAATCGCCCATTTCTTGATCATCTAAAAAAGTACTAACAGGTTTTATTTTACTTAATAAATAGCTTTTTATATGTTGTTTTAGGTGTTCTTCCCAATAAGCTTTAGCT
>JAGXIB010000087.1 GCA_024635865.1 Flavobacteriales bacterium | reverse complement strand
GCCGCCACCTCCGCCGAATCCACCACCCATAGAGTGGCCAAACTGATCGTATTGTTGACGTTTTTGGTTATCACTTAAAATTTCATAAGCTTCTGCTGCTTCCTTAAACTTTGTTTCAGCTTCTGTATTATCTGGATTTTTGTCAGGATGATACTTAATGGCCATTTTTCTGTAGGCCTTTTTTACCTCAGCATCTGTCGCTCCCTTATTTACTCCTAATACCTCGTAGTAATCTCTTTTACTCATAATTTGCTTCAGTTATAAAAAGCGATTAACTTTTTATCTTTTTTAATTCTAGAATAGATTATTGACCTACAATAACTTTTGGAAAACGTATAACTGTATCGTTAAGCGCATATCCTTTTTCAATGACATCTACTACCTTTCCTTTTAAATCTTCAGAAGGTGCAGGAATTTGAGTAATTGCTTCATGTTTGTCTACATCAAAAACCTCTCCTTTTGCTTCCACCTCTTTTAATCCTTTAGCTTTTAAGATAGAAGAGAACTTGTTATGAATTAATCCAAAACCTTCTTTAACGGCCAAAATATCTTCAGCAACTTTGTTGTTCTCTATTGCCCTATCAAAATCATCAACGACCGTTAGTAAGTCTTTAATCACTCCAACACCGGCTGTTCTAGTAGATTCTAGTTTCTCTTTGGCTGTTCTTTTTCTAAAATTATCGAAATCAGAAAATAAGCGTAAAAACTTATCGTTCAACTCCTTTTTTTCAGCCTCTAACTTCTCTAGCTCTGTTAACTCAACGTCTTGCGAAGCTTCAACAGTCTCTATATTCTCTTCAGTTTGAGCCTGATTATTAATTTCTTGCTCTTCTGCCTCTTGGTTTGTCTCTTTTGTACTCATTTTTGATAAGAATTTTTCTAGATTTCGTTTAATCAATTTTTTTGCCATAGCTAGCTTGAGGTCATTCTGTCATATAAAACAATGAAAGAAGTGTATTATTGTCAGGGATTATCTTAATTCTGAAATTATGGATGCTTTTTTCTCAAAAGCTGAACCTATAATAACCAAGTCCGCACCTGAGTTCCATGCAGCTTCAAGTTCAGTCTTATTTTTAATGCCTCCACCAACAATTATTGGTGAAGAAATAGTCTTTCTAACCTCCTGTATCATGGTGCTTGAAATAGGAGATTCTGCTCCAGAGCCTCCGTCTAAATAAAACAGTGACAATCCCAATTGTTCCCCCGCTAATACAGTGGCAGCAGCTATCCCATTTTTAGTATATGGAATAGGGCTGGTATTACTCATGTATTGTGCAGAAGTTGGTTGTCCACAATTAACTAAAACATATCCGGTAGGTAAAATTTCTATTTTGCTTCTTTTTAATTCAAAAGCAGTATTTACGTGTTGACCTATTAGGTAATCTGGATTACGTCCAGAGATGAGGGACAAAAGCAATATTCCATCAGCCTTATTGGAAATTTGCTGGTTATTGCCAGGAAATATAATGACAGGAATTGTTAACTCCTGTTTTAGTGTCTCCACTGTCTTATTGAATAACTCATTATTAATTAAGCTTCCTCCAACAAATATATAATCAGGAGCATTACTTTTAAGAATTAAAATAGACTTGCTCAATTCTTCCAAGCTAGAAAAGTGATCTGGATCGATTAAAATCCCTAACATTTTCTCTCCTTTTTTAGCTTTGCTTTTAATGTGATTTAAAATGGTCATGAAAATCTTAATTAATAGTGTAAAATAAATAATTATTCTCAATACTTTCTTGTTGTAAAACAACTTCATGCTTTTCATGGTCAAACTCTACCAATACCTTATACTTATTTGGCAATACCTCTTCAGCGATGGTGATGTTCTCTTTTAAAAAGATTTCATGATTCCCGAACTTTTTAAAAGCCGCTTCTTTACAAGACCAAGCTTTGGATAGCGTCTGTATGTCATTACTATTAAAACAAAAATCATTATTGTTTATGAACTTACTTTTAACTCTTAATGCTTTTTCTGTAGGTGCCTGTACATCTATCCCACAAGCAAGATTACTTGTCATAAGAATCGTAAATTCTTTATTGTGAGAAAATGAAACTTCTAATGAAAGCCCTACTACATAAGGCTTATTATTCAGACCTTTTTTTATCGTATAATCTCCTATTACTGTTTGAATTAAAAGGCGATTGGTTAAATATTGTTTGATGCGTTCGTCAGATTTAAAATGAGCAACCTTCTCTTCATGAATCGCCTTGTTTTTAAGCATCCCTAGCAACTCTAGCGGAGTTTCTCTATTTTTCCAAATATGGATGTTAGGGTTTCTATTTTTGATTAATGGCATTGGCTACAAAGCTAATGAATTTTAACAAATCTAAAGAACACCTTTTTAAAAGCTTTACTTATATTTGTATGCTTAATTATGTAACTGTATATCGTTGCATTAGGGATAGTAAAGACATCCTTTTCTGTTGGCTTATCCGATTTATTAAGAATAGATAAAACTAGCCAACAGAAAAGATAAATTGAATAGCCCGACCTTTTATTGAAAAGAATAAAAGGAAATGTCCAAAATAATAAAAAGAGAAAATGAAAATTGCAGTAATTGGAGCAACAGGAATGGTTGGAAATGTAATGCTTGAAGTTTTAAAAGAAAGAAGACTTGAGGTGGATGAACTATTGTTGGTTGCTTCTGAAAAAAACATAGGAAAAGAGGTCTTGTGGAATAACCAGACCTTAACAGTAATGGGACTTGCTGATGCTTTGGCTCAAAAACCTTCCATCGCTATCTTTTCTGCAGGTGGCGAAATCTCTAAAGAATGGGCTCCTAAATTTGCTCAAGCTGGAACGACGGTTATAGATAATTCTTCTGCTTGGAGAATGGATCCTTCTATAAAGTTAGTTGTTCCAGAAATAAATGCGAAAGAATTAACAAAAGAAGATAAGATTATCGCCAACCCAAATTGCTCTACCATACAACTGGTGCTAGCTTTGTCTTCATTACAACAAAAATATGGCATTGATAGACTTGTAATTTCTACCTACCAATCGGTCTCAGGAACAGGCATTAAGGCGGTTGAACAATTAGAAAATGAAAGAGCAAATAAAAAAGGAAAAATGGCGTATCCATACCCGATAGACAAGAACTGTTTGCCACATGGAGGAGACTTTCTTGAGAGTGGATATACAACCGAGGAACAAAAGTTAGTTGACGAAACTAGAAAAATATTTAAGGATGATTCTATTCGTGTAACTGCTACAGTTGTTCGTGTTCCTGTTTTAGGAGGGCATTCAGAAGCTGTAAATGTGAGCTTAAAGAAAAGCTTTGACTTATCAACAGTAAGAAAAGAAATTGCTTCCACAGAGGGAGTCACCTTGCAAGACAATCCGGATGTTAACCTATATCCAATGCCTTTATACGCAAAGGACAAAGATAGTGTGTTTGTTGGGAGAATAAGACGCGACACTTCTAACGAGAACACCCTTGACCTATGGATTGTAGCTGATAACTTAAGAAAAGGTGCAGCTACTAATGCAGTACAAATAGCTGAATATTTGATAAAAGAAAAGCTTGTTTAAATGAATTTTTGAGAAACAGGCACGGAGATTGTTTATAGTAAGATTAAATTGTTAAAAAAGATGATTTAATTTTGATTTTAGTAAAAATCCCCCTATTATTGTCAATTGAAAAGAATAGTTTTTGTTATATAAAACCAATTGTGAAGCAAATGAGTAAATTATTATTTATAGGATTGATGTTTTTAACCCTTATATCTTTTGCACAAGATAAGGGAGTAATTATATTAGAAGGTCATTACCAAGGTGTTGATCTTTATGTTCAAAATCCTTACGGAAGTTCAGGTGTTGGTTTTTGTGCCTACAAAGTTACCATCAATGATAATGTAACAACTGACCAAGTTGAGTCTAGTGCTTTTATTATTGATTTTACAACTCAGGGATTGAAAGTTGGTGACGAAGTAACAGTTAAGATTTTTCACAAAACAGATTGTCAACCTAAGGTATTGAATCCTGAAGTTTTAAGACCAAAAAGTACCTTTGAAACAAAATCTATTGAAGTAACTGATGATAAAGTATTGAAATGGGTTACAACTGGAGAACAAGGGAAATTAACTTTCCAGGTTGAGCAATACAGGTGGAATAGATACATTAAAATAGGTGAAGTTGAAGGAGAAGGTACTGCTTCAGAAAATTCATACGAATTTAAAATCACCCCAACTTCAGGAGAAAACAAATTTAGAGTGGTGCAGGTTGATTACACAGGTAAAAAAAGAATGTCACCGAAAGCAGCTTACCAAAGCTCTACCGATAAGATTAGTCTAGTAAGTGCTAAAAGTAAAACATTAGACTTTTCAGGAGAAACATTGTTTGAAGTTTATGATACTTATGGAAACTTGGTAAAGAAAGGATTTGGAAAAAACCCTAACGTAGAGAACTTACAAAAAGGATTATACTATGTTAACTATGACGCACAAACGGGAGTTGTTTGGAATAAGAAATAGTGATGTAGACACAGTTATTGATTTCCTTCAACATGAGAATGTTGGAGGATTTTTTTTGTCAAAAAATTAATAAAATGAAAAACATAGAACATATTGGAATTGCGGTTAGGGACTTAGAATCTTCAGTAGAGTTGTTTTCTAAGTTATTAAACATACCTCCCTATAAATCAGAGAAAGTTGAATCGGAAGGTGTTGAAACGACCTTTTTTAAAACTGGAGAAACTAAGGTAGAACTTTTATCAGCAACAAATGAAGATAGTCCGATCGCTAAGTTTCTAGAAAAAAAAGGAGAAGGAATTCATCACATTGCTTTTGAAGTAGCAGATCTAGATGCTGAAATAAAACGTCTTGAAAAGGAAGGCTTTAAATTAATAAACCAAGCTTCTAAAGATGGAGCTGACAATAAAAAAATTGCATTTCTACACCCTAAATCTACAAATGGTGTTCTAATAGAAATTTGTCAAGAAAAAGAGAAGTAACATCAGTTCCTGGCTCTAGCCAAATTGTATGTAAGCCTACTTTTTTTGCTCCTTCTATGTGTTGAATAGAGTCATCTATAAACAGCGTCTCTTCGGCCTTTAAACCATTTTGATTGATAACATACTCAAAAGCGTCTTTGGATGGCTTACGTAACTCTATTT